>CAYOTJ010000045.1:7217-12679 GCA_964406855.1 uncultured Saprospiraceae bacterium | reverse complement strand
GGGTTCGATTTTTACCCGGCTCGACGAGACGTGGTTCACCCGGCTCGACGAGACGCGGCCCGTACGGGCTGCAAAAGAGGTCTAAGCATACAGCTTAGACCTTTTGTTTTTCAGTTCTCTCACACGCGCAATTATGATCACCGTTTACGTGCTGTACAGCCCATCGCATGGGCGCTTTTACCGGGGCATCACCAATGATGTTGAGCGGAGGTTAACTGAGCACAATGCCGCTAAAGTCTATGCCCTGGCAAGGTAGGTTTTTTTAGTATGGGCCCCGCCGCTTGACATATACCTCTGAATATCGCCATGCGCGGCGCCGCCGCGTCCGCCGTCGCTGCGCTAGTCGGCTTAATCTTCGCTGCGCTCTTCCGGGTAAACGTGCTCCGCTACTATGTCTCCCTTAGGGTCGCCATACCGCTGCGCCCCCTGGTCCGACAAAAGGAAGCCGTGGGCGGTGGAAAGTAAGCGGGTGGGCGGAGAGCCAGGCTGCGTTAGAACCGTGCAGAGGGCCATTCGCCAGGCCGGTGTTTTGTGGAGCAGTATGCCCCGGGGCAGTGGTGGAAGCTTTTACCCGGCCGAGCACAGCGAGGACGCGGTTTACCCGACCGAGTAGAGCGAGGGCGTGGAAGCCGACCGAGTGTAACGAGGGCGTGGCGGTAGCACACCGGCCTTACACCCTGCTTTATTTCAGCAAGCAGCCATGAGCCGGTGCGATAGCCCCCCCAAAAAACCATACGCATTCTATCCGGGGATATTGGCTAATTTTTTCGCGTCTATGATGCGTATGGTGCCCTCTTGGATGTCGATATAGCCGCTTTGACGAAAATCGGTGAGGGTGCGTATGACGCTTTCTTTAGCGGTGCCTACCATTTTAGCGAGATCTTCACGCAAAAAGTCGAAGGTATCATTGCCTTCCTTTTCGCGGATGAGCAGCAAGGTATCGGCCACGCGCTTGCGGATGGAATCGTAGGCCAATTGCATGAGCTGTTCTTCCTTGACGGAAACGTTGTTGGCCAATATTTTGATAAAGTGGCTGGCCACGTCGCGGTTGGCGTGTAGGAGGCGAAAGAAGTCGTCGCGGGGGATGAGGCGAAGTTCGCTGTCTTCCATAGCGGCGCAAGCGAAGTGATAGGCTTCATCCTGAATGAGGCTGGAATAGCCGATGAAATCGCCGGGTTGGCAATAGTTGATGATGTACTCCTTGCCGTACTCGTTGGTTTTAAAGAGTTTAATTTTGCCTTTCTCCACAAAGTAGAGGTAGCGGGGATAGTCGCCTTCGTTAAAGATATTTTCTTTGCGCCCGTATTCGCGGCGGCGGTGTTCGGCCGAAAGTTTTCGCAGTTCAGCATGGCCTCGGGCTTCATCGATAAAAGCGGAAAGGCCGCCGGCGGTGCGATCGAATTGCCTACGCAGTCGATCGCTTTTTTCTAATCGATGCTGTACTACCTGTAGGAGCTCGTCTTTATAGATGGGCTTGGTGAGGTAGTCGTCAGCGCCGAGGTTCATACCGCGCCGGAAGTCTTCCCGCTCGGTTTTGGCGGTGAGGAAGATGAAGGGTACGCCGGCCGTAGCGCTCTTTTTGCTGAGTATCTGCAATACGCCGAAGCCGTCTAGCTCTGGCATCATTACATCGCAAAGAATGAGATCGGGAGGGCTATTGAGGGCCTTTTCCACACCAATTTTGCCATTTTCTGCTTCTTCAACGGCGAAGCCCGAGAGTTCGAGTATTTCGCTGAGGTTTTCCCTTACTTCGGGGTTGTCTTCGATCAACAAAATTCGTTTCATATCTCGATGGTTATGGGCACGGTGACGGTAAAGGCCGAGCCTTTGCCGAGCTGGCTGGTGAAGCTGATCTGACCATTGAGCAGCTCTGCATAACGTCTGACGATATGCAGCCCCAGACCTGTGCCTTTGATGTTTTCAACGTTATTTGCTCTGAAAAACCGGGTAAAGAGGTGCTTTTGGTCTTCTTCCGGTATACCTATGCCTTCATCGATGATTTCAAGGGTAAGCTCGTTGTCTGTGACCTGGCAGAAGCAGCGGATGGTTTGGCCTTCCTCAGAGTATTTGCTGGCATTGCTAAGCAGGTTGAGGAAGATATTTTTGAGGAAGCGCTTGTCGAGTTTTATATGGCAATCGGTGTTATCGCCCTGGTAGTGCAGCTTTTGGCCTGTTTTCAGGAGGTGCTCCACATCTTCTACAATGTTCTGTATGAAGGTTTCGAGGTGGAATACCTCTGTTTGGGCTTCTATGCGGCCTTCGTCGAGCCGGCTGAGGGATAAGAAGTCATTTAGGATATCGGTGAGGTTGCCTACTGCAGTTTTGATGCGGCCGATGTGCCGTTCCCGTCGCTCCTGCTGATCTTCCCGCTGGTACATCTCCACCAGTTCCACCGATGATAGTATGGTACTAAGAGGAGTTCGAAACTCATGAGAAGCCATACTTACAAAGCGGCTCTTGAGGGCATTGAGTTCTTTCTCTTTTTCGAGGGCCTGTTGTAGTTCGTGCTCGCGCTCCCGAAGTTCGTTTTCCACTGTTTCGCGCTCGGTGATTTCGCGCTCCAATTTGCGATTGATGCCCAACAGCCTGTCGATGGCTTTGGCCAACTCTTCGGTGCGTAGGGCCACTTTGTTTTCGAGCTGTCGATTGAGTTCCAGCACTTTGGCTTCTGCTGCTTTTACATCGGTGAGGTCGTGGATGATGCCGGTATACATGCGCTTGCCGTCAATATGCATCTCGCTTACAGCTAAGCGTATGGGAAAAATGGCGCCATCTTTTTTAAGGCCTTCCACCTCCCGGCCTATACCTATAATATAAGCTTTTCCTGTTTGATGGTAATTGTGCAGATAGCCATCATGCTCTTCCCTATAGGGTGAGGGCATCAGCATCTTGATGTTGTTGCCGATAATTTCAGTAGGATCATAGCCAAACAACTTAGCCGCTGCAGGATTGATGTGATCAACAATAGCCCTTTCATCAATGGTGATGATCCCGTCTATAGCCGTCTCAATGATGGCTTGCAGTCGCATGGCTGCTTCGCTGATCTGTTCAATGGATGTTATCTCCCTCACTTCTCGTTACTTCAATTTCACCAATAAAGGTAAACATAAGCCAAATTTTGGGGCATGACCAAAATCAAACACAGAGATGACGAAAATCACCGTAGTAGCCCCTGTTTTTGGCGGAACTTGCACCCAGAAAATGCATTCACACACAATCTCTAAACACTGTCTTATGAATGTTCTGGCTCCGGTTTCTACGCTTATGACTACCAATGTTATCACGGTAGCACCCGAAGATAGCCTGCACAAGGTAAAAGAAATCTTCGATCAACACAACATCCACCACATTCCGGTAGTAGACGAGGATCATAAAATTGCCGGAATTGTGAGTAAAACCGATTTTTTACACTTTCTCCGCGGCTATGCCCGCACTACGGCCGACATCATTAATGAAGAGGCTCACCTCCGGGCCTGGAAAGTTGAGGAAGTTATGATTCGCGGCTTAGCTAAAGTAGATCAGAACGAACCCATCCGCACCGCATTGGAAGTATTTAAGACCAACCGATTGCACGCCCTGCCCATTGTGGAAGGAAATCAGTTGGTAGGTATTGTCACTACCTATGACGTCATCAAGGCCTTGGCCGAAGCGCCCATCAGCCTCGATGATTACAAAATGGTTAAAGTATAAACCACACATGAGCGAAGTCATCCGCATTCTGGGGGTAAACGAGTCAACCCGTATGCGCCTGCTTAAACTCCATGTAGAGGAAGCATTGCGGCGTATGGGGCTCAGTATGCCCATAGAAGAAGTGCATGAGATTGATCAGCTCATGGAGTATGGTATAGTGGGCATCCCTGCCCTCCTCATTGGCCAACGCATACTGTTCCAGCAAGAGGTGCCCGAAGTAGAGCACATTGTCCGGGCTTTCTCCAGTAGCTTCCAACCTACAGGAAAGCCTGCGGAAAGCGTTTCTTTAAAGAAATCTTCCGAAGACAACGGCTCGCTCAACTTCGAGTAGCCAGAGCAGTGCATTATAGTGGTATGGAGGATGTTTGAATCCTTCATGGAAGGGCCGGCTCTTCGGAGTCGGCTTTTTTTTGCCCCAAAGGTTGGGTATGGGCAAAAAAAAAGTCGCATACCTTGTATACGACTTTCATCATAATCCCATGAACATATCCAAAAATTAAATAGCCCCTACAAAATTGTCTGCCAAAAATTTGCTGGACAAACAATTTGGCCTATATTCGCACAAGTTTTGAGTGAAAGAACAATTCAACCACATAACCACACAAATTGTAATCTCACGATTGAGACTGACATAGTCCCTTGAACACGACCTTTGAGGCGCGCCTACGGCGCGCCTTTTTTGTGCGAACAGGCTTTATATCTTTCAAGGGGGTGATTGCGACTTTAAAAGTGGAGAAGTCCCGACAACGCAGCCGGGACGTCCCACCGGCAATCATAATCCCATGAACATTATCTTATCAATTTCAGTGCCAATTCTTTTACCGGCCCCGATGTGATGTTGTTATTTTCTCATCACGATACAAAGATGCAGCAGTTGTCAAGGCCAAACAAAGACAAAAAAATGTGTTTGTGAATTATTTTTTATGCCATTTCCAAATAAAATCACTTACAAATAAGAACAATTTTCTTTTTTTTGTGAAAAAACACCCCTTCAAAAGTTTTTCACTTTAGCTGAAAAAAAATAAAAAAAACCCTGTTTCAGGTATTTTTTAGGCCGCTAATGACCAATCTGCTACCTTTGCCATCGTCATCATTACCGCTAATCAGTCTTTTTCCGGTTATGTACCCAGACCTTTCCTATCTGCTCCACGACTTTTTGGGAACTCAACCCGACAATTGGACCGCTGTTTTTAAGACCTATGGGCTGGTGCTGGTACTGGCCATCCTGGCTTCTGCCGTCGTTTTACGATCTGAGCTGATCAGGCGATCGGCCCAAGGTCAGTTCCCTCCGGTAAAAACCAAGTTGCTTATCAACCAGCCCTATACTACGGCTGAATACGTCTATAATGGCATTTTTGGCTTCATAGTGGGCTATAAGTTGGTATACGCACTGCAACACTACGCACTCCTTCAGCAGGATGCCGAAGCGGTCATCCTCTCTGGCGCCGGGAGTTGGACAGGCGGGCTACTCGGCGTGGTATTAGCTACGGGCTATTACTACTACACCGACCAGCAGCGCAAAAAGACCGGAATTTCAGAGCAGATCGCGGATCGCTACCCCCAGGATCGCATTGGCGACATCACCATTATTGCGGCTATCAGTGGCGTGGTAGGCGCTAAAGTCTTTGACATTCTTGAGCATTTGCCCGATTTTTTCCGGGATCCCCTGGGGGTGTTTTTTTCCGGCAGCGGCTTAGCCATTTATGGAGGTCTCATTGGCGGCTTTGCGGGCGTGGCCTTTTATCTGCGCGCAAAAAAAATCCCAATGCGCC
>CAYOTJ010000045.1:995-7207 GCA_964406855.1 uncultured Saprospiraceae bacterium | reverse complement strand
CTTTTATGGATGCTGTAGCGCCTGCCCTGATGGTAGGTTATGCTGTAGGCCGATTGGGATGTCATTTCTCCGGCGATGGCGACTGGGGGCTACCGGCCGGCCCACAGCCGGCCTGGTGGTTTTTACCCGACTGGCTATGGGCCTACGACTATCCGCACAATGTCATTCAGGAGGGGATAAAAATGGAGGGTTGTGTGTCCAGGTATTGCCATAAGCTGCCCGAGGGCGTTCATCCTACTTCTATTTACGAGTCATCGGCGGCTTTACTTGTTGCCGGTGTATTATGGTTATTGCGCAAGCGACTCCAGTTTATACCCGGGTTGTTATTTGCACTTTATTTGGTACTCAATGGCTTAGAGCGTTGGTCAATTGAAAAAATCCGGGTCAATGAGCGCTACGATTTTGCCGGAGGGCTCACCCAGGCAGAAATTATAGCGTTGAGCCTTATACTTGTTGGCTTAGTTTGGGGCGCATGGCTATACTACCAGCAGCGTCCTAAAACCGGAAGCCCAACGTAAATACGACCATGGTATTTACGCCGTCTACGGAAACAGAGGGCTGAGCAATGGCCGCTACTGTGCGATAAGGAATGTAGGTAAATGCCTGAGTTTGCCAGCGATAAGCAAAGTCGAAGTAGACCGTGCGCCCCCGGATGCCTGCTCCGGCGTTATAGGCCAATGCCCAGCCGTCGTCATCTGCCAGTTCTATATTCGACTGGGCGTTGATGCCTGCCCGCAGGTTCAGGCGCTTTACAGCATACTCCTCGCCTATGCGCAGCGGTTGAAAGTTGCCAACTGTATACTCGCCTCCAAGACGCAAGTTAACGGCATCACCTAAATTATCTTCGATATTTTGGTTGACCAGCGCTTGATCTTCGGGAAAATCATCGTAGCGAAAATTGCTGCGACCATAGTCCACAAATTCTACCTCTCCGCTCAGGAAGCCATTTTTGGCAATAATAAGCCCGGCCCCGCCCATAAACCGCCAAGGGGTGCGCAATTTATACTGGAAAGATCCCTCCGGAGAGGTTGCCTGACCACTTCTGGCTTCGTTATCGAAGGTGTAATTGTATACCATATCTGTTGAGAAGGTATCGCTAAACTGGTAAGCTGTGGGCGTATGTACAGCAAAACCCAGTCGCAAAGCCTGAGTAGGCCGAACAATGACACCCAGCTTGAGATTGGCGCCTACGCCAGAGGTATTCAGATTCTCGTTAAACTCCAGATTATCAAAAAAAGGCACTTCTCCATTTGCATCTACTTCCCGATAGGCCTTTTCTTCCTGATAATTTACAATGGGAATGCCCACACTAAGGCCCCACATCACACGCTCGCGGTAGTTGCCTGCCAGGCCAAAAGACAACTCTGTGATACCTCCCGATCGCTCCACTTGCTGCTCCCGTTGGATAATCGCCCTGGGCGCCAGCTCAAAATCGCTAAAAAAAGTGCCATCGCTATCTTCAATTAGCGCTTGCGCGTCGTAGGCCAGTCCGGCCTCGAAGGGATCGAGGCCTATATCGCTATTGGCTTGCTCCACAAACCGATCCACGATGGTTCCCTGCGAATTGCCCCGGAAGAAGAGCTGGTTATTAAAATCAGCTAAGCGCGTAACGCCAAAGGCGAAGTTTATGGTTCGCCAATTGTAGTTGCCCGAGGTAGCTATGACCATACCGGCATTGGGGAATACAAACCGGGAGCCTTTTTCCAAAAACTCGCGGTTGCCAACTTCAGGGTCGTTGAGCGTAGCGCGTTGGCGGCTATTGGAAAAACCCGGCGTAAACATCAGCTCCGACTTGCGCATCCAGGCCAGCCCGGCCGGATTGGTGCTGATGACGGAGTAATCCACACCCAATGAACCCATAGCGCTGCCGGTAGCCATAAACCGGGCCGTACCCAGCGGCTGGAAGTAAGAATAGCGCAGCGCGTCGGAAAAATTTTGGGCAAAAGCGCTGCCGACGCCCGTCAGCAGGCATAAGGTCATGATGGCAATACGGGTTTGCATATTTTGGTCGTTTGACGAAGTGAGCAATAAAGAGCGTTAGCGTCGCACAGGAAATGGTTCCCCCTAACCTGGTTGGGTAAAAAAATTGGGTGGAAATGCGCGCACTCCCACCCAATTTTTACCTTTTACTAAAGTGTGCGTTACACCTGATGGCTAAGCGCTATACCGCTTATTTACCGCCACGTGTGCGCGGGCTGCTGGTAGAGCCGCCACCGCTACGGCTACTGCCGCCGCTATTGCTTGGCGCAGGGCTGCGCGAAGGACTCGGGCTGCGATCATAGCTCGGCGTATTGTTGCGCGGCGCAGGACTCGGGCTGCGCGAAGGACTCGGGCTACGGTCGTAGCTCGGCGTATTGTTACGCGGGCTCGGCGATGTGCTGCTCGGCGGGTTATTACGCGGCGCAGGGCTCGGGCTGCGGTCGTAGCTCGGCGACGTACTCCGCGGAGTACGATCATAGTTGGGCTCGCGGGTAGCCGGCGCAGGGCTGGTTTCGCGAGTGGCCGGGCTGCGCGAAGGCTCGTCGTAGCGAGGCTCGCGGGTAGCCGGAGTACGCGAAGGCGCAGGGCTGGTTTCGCGCGTTGAGGGCGTATTGGGCGTTGGCGTATACGTTTCCCGGGTACGGGTAGCTGCGGGCTGGCGTTCTGCCGCAGGCGAGGCAGTTTCGCCCGGATTGCCCTGGCTGGGCCGTACGCGACCATTATCGTTCGGGCTTGCCGTCACGCCCGTGCGGCGCGGGCCATTGTAAGTGCCATTATCATTAGCGCCATTATTGCCACGGTTGCCATTGTTGATGACGTTCACCGTATTATAAGTGTAGCTGTTGCCCCAAGATGGCGGGCAATAGAGATTAGAGCCGCCATAATAGCCGCCGCCACCGTAATAGCCGCCGCCCCAGCCGGCATTGTTCCAGCCGTTGTTCCAACCATTACCCCAACCGCGGTTGTTCCAGCCGCCTCCCCAGCTATTCCAGCCCGGGCCCCAGCTATTCCAGCCGGCATTCCAGCCGTTCCAACTGTTCCAGCCAAAGCCCCAGCCCGGGCCCCAGTTGTTCCAACTGTTCCAGCGGCGCCAGCGGCGATATTGCCAGTAGGAGTTTACACCCCAGGGGTCTTCATATATCAGCACCGTCGTAAAACCGGGGCGCCAGAAAGGGTCGTAGTAAGACACATCCACGTATACCGGATCGTAATAGTCAAAGCCATAGTACGGCCTGTGGAAACGGCGAATACGCGAGGTGTAGTAGTAGTCGAAGTTATCGTCGTCATACGAATAGGCATCATCTCCCTGATCGTAGTAATTGTCGTCGAAACCCGCGTTACTGCTGGTAGTCGTGGTCGTAGTTGTGGTGGTGGTAGTTGTCGTCGAGGCGGGGCGCGAGTACCAGCTATCCCGATCGGGGTCGTAGTACACATCGTCATACTGAGCCATGGCCGGGACGACGCCGACTAAGCTGAGTACAAACATCCACGCGGCGAATTTGATATTTTGCATCGTTGTTTTTTTTGGCGTAATTACTGCAGAACTCCTTTCAGCTATTCAAGCTCGAAATTACTACATTTGTGGCTGTTTTTGTGTTAAGGACCTATTAAAACTGTTTTTTCGCAGTGTTAAAGTCCTTTAACGCAGGCTTTTTGCTTGTTTTTATGACGAAAAGCCCTTTTGGTAGTCACGGGTTTGAAGCCAACCAAACCCATTGATTACCAAATAAAGACAACCAATCATTAAACAGCATAACCGCCACTTAGTTGGCGCAGGGAACGCAAAAGCGCCGGCGGCGGTTGGGATAAACTCAGAAACCATCGAAAATGGCAAAGGAGATCACAGGTCGATCTGAAGACTATTCGCAGTGGTACATCGACATTGTAAAGAAGGCCAATCTGGCCGACAATTCAGCCGTGCGCGGCTGCATGGTCATTAAGCCCTACGGCTTTGCAATATGGGAAAACATGCGCGACCAACTCGACCGCATGTTCAAAGAAACCGGGCATGTCAATGCTTACTTCCCGCTCTTTATTCCCAAAAGCTTCCTGAGCCGAGAGGCAGAGCACGTTGAAGGTTTTGCCAAGGAGTGCGCCGTCGTCACCCACCACCGCCTCATGAACGCCCCCGACGGCAGCGGTGTGGTGGTAGACCCCGAAGCCAAACTCGAAGAGGAGCTCATTGTACGCCCAACCTCCGAGACCATCATCTGGCATACCTATAAAGACTGGATCGGCTCTTACCGCGACCTGCCGCTCCTCATCAACCAGTGGGCCAATGTCGTACGCTGGGAGATGCGCACCCGCTTGTTCCTGCGCACCGCCGAGTTTCTCTGGCAGGAGGGCCATACCGCCCATGCCACCCGAGAAGAGGCCATAGCCGAAACCCGCCAGATGCTCGACGTATACGCCACCTTCGCCGAAGAGTATATGGCCATGCCTGTCATCAAAGGCGTAAAAACCGCCAATGAGCGCTTTGCCGGCGCCGAAGATACTTACTGCATCGAGGCCCTCATGCAAGATGGCAAAGCCCTACAGGCCGGAACCTCCCACTTCCTGGGCCAAAACTTCGCCAAGGCTTTCGACGTGAAGTTCCTCTCCGAAGACAACCAGTTGGAATACGTGTGGGCCACCTCCTGGGGCGTATCCACCCGCCTCATCGGAGGGCTTATCATGACCCACTCCGACGACGAAGGCCTGGTGCTGCCGCCCCGGCTGGCCCCCATACAGGTCGTTATCGTGCCCATACCCAAGCCGGCCCCTGAAATCGACGAGGTCGCCGCCCGCATCATGGCCGAGCTCAAAAGTATGGGCATTTCAGTGCAGTACGATACCGATATGAAGAAGCGCCCCGGCTTTAAATTTGCCGAACACGAAATGCGCGGCATCCCCGTACGCATCGCCATTGGCGCCCGCGACCTCGAAAATGGCGTGGTGGAAGTGGCCCGGCGCGACACCAAGGAAAAGGCAACCCAGCCGCTGGAAGGCATCGCCGCCCACGTCAAAACGCTGCTGGATGACATACAGCAAAACCTCTTCAACAAGGCTGCGGCCTATCGGGCGCAAAAAACCACCCGCGTGGATACCTTTGAGGAGTTTGAGGCCATCATGGCCACCGACGAGCCCGGCTTCGTAGCAGCCCACTGGGACGGTACCACCGAAACAGAACTCAAGATCAAAGAGCTCACCAAAGCTACCATCCGCTGCATCCCCCTCGACAACGAGCTGGAAGACGGCAAGTGCATCCTTACAGGGCGCCCCTCTACCCAACGGGTGCTCTTCGCCAAGGCTTACTAATACAAGCTCGCAAAGAGTGCGCAGGCGGCGCCGGCCGGAAGGCCGGGCCGCCTGCGTTATTTAAGCCCGACTTACATGGCTGCCCCGCGTAGCAAAAGTAAAGGCATTTTTTGGGCGTGCCCCCGGCCCCTGCTTTTGGCCATTGTTTAAACCCGGGCGCCACGCCAGGCAGGGGCCGGGGTCGTGCTGTCCGCTACTATACCCTCCCTTGGGGTCGGGCATACCGCTTCCATCACTCACGCGGGCCACATACCTTCGTTTGCAAACTACTGAAAAATAAACCATTACACCATATCATTAAATAACTTGGCGAAGTGGGCCATAAGCGTATCCGGCGCCAGCCGGGCGGCAGTGTAATCGGAGCGCAACAGGGTTAGCTGTTCTAACAATGTTTCATAAAACAGCGTGAAGTTTTTACCTAAGCAAGCGCAACAAGAGCAAGGCGGCAGCCCGGCCCGGTTCCTTCCGATTTTTTTGCACTTATATACGTAGACCGCTGGTTTACGCGAGCCTCCGTGCACAAAATCTGCCGATGCGCAGTATATAGTTCTCCAAGCCAAGATTTGTGAATCCTGACTTGGAGAACTATGGCTGCCGGTCTGTTCGTACTTGTGAAGATACAGGAGGCCCATGCGCTTCTGGCGTAGCCTAAGCTCCAGCCCACTTTGTCCGGACCAGGGGGTGCAGCGGTATGGCTATGCGCACAGCCGACCCAAAGGAGGCTGCGCGCATAGCCATAAGAGCGAAACACCCGGCGCCGCGCAAGATGATGATGAAAGTATAGGTTATGCGGCGGGGCCCCTAAGCGAACATTCGGAAAAACCAGCCCCCTTTTACCGCTGCCCCAATTGACGGCCTTCGGCTTCCTGTTTTTCGCTCAGGCGGCGGAAGTTGTCGAGACCGCACTTGAGGAAGGCGGCGTACTCATTTTCATC
>CAYOTJ010000045.1:0-985 GCA_964406855.1 uncultured Saprospiraceae bacterium | reverse complement strand
GGGTGTAGCCCACCGGCTGGTTGAGCAGCGAGCCGTCGGGGGACATGAGTACGTAATAGGGCTGCGAATTAATTTTGAAGTATTCCGTCTGGAAGTGCGACCATTTATCGCCGGTTCGGCGCAGTTTGCGGGTGCGGCCGTTGTGCGATTGTATGACCTCAATTTGCTCTTCGGTGGGCAGTTCCTGCTTATCGTCTACATAGAGGGAAATGAGCACATACTCGTCGCGGAGGTAGGGCAGCACTTCGCCTACCGGCCAGACGTGTTCTTCCATTTTGCGGCAGTTGACGCAGGCATAGCCCGTAAAGTCGAGCATGACGGGTTTGTTTTTCTCGCGGGCGTAGGCCATTCCCTCTTCGAGGTCTTTGAAGCAGGCCAAGCCCTGCGGGCAATCGCAGGGTTTGAAGAAGCTGTAGCATACCGGAGGCGCCAGGCCGCTGAGGAGGCCTAAGGGCTCGTATGCGCCCGATCGGTCGTTGACGCGGAAGCCGCTGGCGAGATATACCACAAACGCGGCCGTTAGTACGCCCAAGCTCAGGCGTGGAAAGGACAGCTTCTTAATGGGGCTGTCGTGCGGGAACTTGATGATGCCAAAGAGGTAGAGTGCCAGGCCCAGCCCTATGAGTATCCACAGGCCCAGGAAGGGTTCGATTTTGAGCAGGCCCCAGTGCTTGACCATATCGGCATTAGAGAGGAATTTAAGGGCAAGTGCCAACTCCAGAAAGCCCAGCACTACTTTTACGCTATTGAGCCAGCCCCCCGATTTGGGCAGGCTTTTCATCATGCCGGGGAAGGCTGCAAACAACGCGAAGGGCAGGGCTAAGGCCAGGCCAAAGCCGCCCATACCTATGGTGAGTTGGGTGGCGCCCCCGTCGGCGCTGAGCGCGCCGGCCAGCAGCGAGCCCAGTATGGGGCCGGTGCAGGAAAACGACACCAGCGCCAGGGTAAGAGCCATAAAGAAGATGCCTACCATGCCGCCTATGCC
>CAYOTJ010000044.1:10299-12894 GCA_964406855.1 uncultured Saprospiraceae bacterium | reverse complement strand
GCGCATTACCCGACCAAAAGTGGAAAAATTCGTACGCGAGTTTGCCGAGTGGCTTAAGTAATTTTGGGGGGCTGTCGGGCCGGCCCTGAAACGGTATGCTCATCCCAACGGCAATGCCAGGGCCGGCCCGCCACCGCGTCGTCCGCTCTTATGCCCGCCCCGCTCCTGTTGGCCGAATAAACCTTTTTACAGGGCGGGCATACCGCTTCCACCGCTCCCCCGGGCGGAGGGCTGCCAATGACATCTGCCCCGGCTTCGGGCGCATCTGTCCGATATGTTTGCCCAAAACTTGCCGCTTGCAGCCGTTTGATGATCCCGAAGAACAAGTCCATTGGCTTGTGGACAACCATAAAATAAGCGCGCGGGCCGCCCGACCATAGTCGGAGCGGCCCGCGCTTTTGAGTGCAGCTACCTCGGTAGCCCGCTAAATTTTCTCTTTACCGCAGCAGGGTGATGTTGCCCTTTTGTATAAGCACCTCACCATTGGGGCATACCGTTTCGAGGTAGAAGCCGTATACATCCGGGGCGCATTCCTCATCGCGGTACCGGCCATCCCAACCCTGGAATGGATCGTTCGTGCGGAAGATTTCCTCTCCCCAGCGGTTGTAAATCATAAACTCCCTTACCTCCAGCTCATCTAAGTAGTTGCTCCTGATCCGCAGGATGTCGTTGCTGCCATCGCCATTGGGTGTAAAGGCATTGGGCAGGAACACGTGATCGCCGTCGCAGGCGTTGTTCACTACAAAGATGGTGACGGCTTCCTCCCAGACGCAGTCCAGCAGCCTGACGATTACGGTGTAGGTCTGTGGCCCGGTTTCAGCAGGCGTAACAACTACCACCGGTCCTGTGCCGTTGATCGTACCCGAAGGCACATCCCACTCATAGGTACAACCGATGCAACCGCCTGCCACGGTCAGGGTACTCGATTCGCCGATCAGGATGGTATCGGGGTTAGCCGTCAGCGTAAGGGTACCCGGCAGGTCAATGACCGTAACGGTGGTCGACAACGACAACGAGCAGCCATATAGGTTTACAATATCTACAAAGAACTCATCGGTCACGTTGGGGTCTACCCATACCGAGGGGCCGTTGGCCGGATCGGTGAGCACGCCCGCAGGGTCCCAGGTGATGATTGGCTGCTGCGGATTGTTGAGGAAGGTAACGTTCAACTGCAGGCTGTCTACGGGCTCGCATATCACCAAAGCCGGCGTCAGCGTAGCCAGTATCGGGAAGTTGAAGATGACAACCGTGTCGCGCTCCGTACAACCATCTAAGCTTACAGCCTCAGCCACATAGAAGTGCTGTCCGGCCGGAGGCGTAAGGGTCAGAGGCGATCCGGTTCCCACCTGCGCGCCCTGCTCGTCGTACCAGCGAATGACCGCGGCCGGAGCATCGGTGGTCGCCGTTAGCGTAACCGGGGCATCGGGCGTACAAATCGTCTGATCGTCGCCGGCATTGAGGTTCATGGCCGGGTACGGAATGATATTTACCGTATCGAATACCACACAACCAAAGACAGGGTCTTCAATGCGCACAAAGTAAGTACGCGGCGTATTGGTGGTTACTACCGGATTCCACGGCTGGGTGAGATCAATGGCCTCATCCGCAGGCGTCCAGGTATAGATCAGATTGGGATTGCCGCCGGGGTTGATGGGCGTGGGCTCATTGGCGCAAATGAAAATTTCGTCAGCCGGCAGATCATCGCCCAATGTCATTACATTCACAACCACTATGCTGGTATCGCGGCAGCCTGTAGCCAAATCGGTAGCGATGGCCACATAGGTATTGATCCCGTTAACCGGAGTTGTCACAAAGGGCGATCCGGCGCCGATCACTACGCCCGCCGCATTCTGCCACACTATGCCGGCGGGCGTGCTGGTGGTAGCCGTAAGGGTTACGGGCACGATTTCACACAGCACGGTATCGCCCGTTGTTTGCAGATTCACATCGGGCAACACCTGCACCTGTACCGAGTCTACGGTAAAGCAGCCCGTTGTCGGATCGGTAATGGTTGCATAGTAAAGTTGGCTCTGGGTGAGCGTAGCCACTGGGTTCCAGGGCTGGCTCAGGTCGAGGCCGGTAGTCGGCGACCACACGTAAGTATAAGCGGGGTTACCCTCCGGATTGATGGACGTGGGCGTATTTGGGCAAGCCTGCACCAACGCAGGCAGGTCGGCATCGAAATTCTGTACCGTCACGGTAAACTGAACGGTATCGGTACAACTGTTTTGGTTCGAAACGATGGCCGTAAAAATTACCGTTCCCGGCTCATCTACTACAATCGTTACCGAGGAGCCATTGGCCGGCCCAACGATGTACTCAGCCGGCGACCAGGTGTAGCTGAGGGTATCTAACTCGTCCTCGTTGATAAGGCTGAGGGTAGTGGCCACGTACTGGCAAGCTTCTACTTCGGCGCCCGGATCGGGCGTAACGTCTACGCCATTGTCAATGACGATCACTGAAGCCGACTCCGAGCATCCGTTGGCATCGGTGGCAATGGCCGTGATGGTATCCGCCCGGAAAGGGTTAACGGTAATGGTAAGCCCATTGCCCGGCAGCGGCCCGTCAACAGCGCTGATCCACTGTATGGTTACC
>CAYOTJ010000044.1:8165-10289 GCA_964406855.1 uncultured Saprospiraceae bacterium | reverse complement strand
ATGGTTACCGCCACATCGGCCGTAGCCGTCAGCACTACGTCCTCGCCGCAGGTCGTCACCAGATCAGGACTCAGGTCCAAATTGATCGGCGGATAAACCAATACCACCACGGTATCAATTACCTGGCAATTTTCAATCGGATCCGTAACGGTTACTATATAGGTGCGGGTCGTATCCGTGGTAACAATCGGGTTCCAGGGCGTGGTTACATCAATGGCCTCGTCCAGCGGCGCCCACTCGTAAATGAGCGTATTATCGCCGTCGGGGTTGATCTCCGTCGGGATGTTTTCGCAAACGTAAACCGTATCATTCGACGGCAGCGGCGGGTTGAAGTCGGTAGCGGTAACGGTAAAGCTAATGGTGCGCGAACACCCGTGCTGATTGGTAGCCGTAGTCGTAAATACCACTGTACCTGCTTCCGGCAGCACAATCACCGCCGATGGCTGGTCGGTGGGGCCCATGATGTATTCCTCCGGCGACCAGGTAAAGGTATGCGTATCATCGGGATTGAGGTTCACCCAGCTCACCGTCAGTTCTTCTCCCCGGCATACGATGGTCTCGCCATTCATATCCAATCCGCCGCCTACGCCATTATTAGTGATGATAATGGTGTCGAGCTCGCTGCAACCGTAGCTGTCCGTAGCTTGTGCAAATAGCGTGTCGACATCCGTAGCCGAGTAAATAAGCACAACTTCATCGCTGATAAAATCATCTAATCGGCTAAACCAGCGAATCGTTGCTCCCACGGCCGTATTGGCGGTCAGCGTAACGGTTTCTCCACAGTTAACGATGTCGGCCCCGAGATCCAGGTCTATGGCCTGCGGCACAAATACTGTCACCTCCTGCACACTGCTACAGGTATCGGCGCCCAATACGCTGGTGATGAGCACCTGATAGGTGGTTGTCACGTCCGGGAATGCCAGCGGCGAAGCTATCGTAGTGCTGCTGAGCCCCGTAGCCGGCGACCAAAGATAGGTATTGGCCGGGTTGCCGTTGGGGTTGAGCGTCAGGGTATCGCCAAGACAGCGAATGAGTGTATCCGGCAACTGCCAATCGACCAACTGAATATCAAGCGTGTCCGAAGTCGTGCTCACACAGCCATTCGAGGCCGTTACTTGTAGGATTACGATTACCGGCTCGCTGTTGTAGAAAGTAACCACCGGGTTCTGTACCCTCAGGGTATCCGTTGGGTTGGAGCTGAATGTCCAGGCCCAGTTGGTGATGGTCGACCCCTGTGATACAAACGACTGATCGGTAAAGGCAACCACCAGGCTGTCGGTAGCGCAAGCCTCATAGTTGAAGCTGAAGTCGGCTACCAATTGGGGCTCTTCCACTTCCAGCGTGTCGATAAAAGGTATGGCGCAGTCTACGTCGTAAACCGTCCTAAGGGTTACTTCATAGGTACCCGGCGCTCCGTAAACATGAATGGGGTTGACTTCTGTGCTGGTCTGGCCGTCGCCAAACAGCCACAGATAGCCAAAGGCATTGGTACTGGTATTCGTAAAGACTACCGTAGCGCCGTCGCACAACACTTCCGAGGTAAAACTCAGGCTGATGTCGTCATCAATAACGGCCACTTGTACGCTATCGGTAGCGATACAACCAAACTGATTGGTAACGGTCACATAAACCCGGTAGGCGCCTACCGCCTCGTTAAAATCAGGTGAAGCCGTATCCGTACCGCCTGCAAAAAGCGCAACGGGCGACCAGGCATAAGTAAGCGTATCGTTCGGGTCAAGGTTGAGCGCTGTGAGGTCGATCTGCTCGCCTTCACAAACCGCAACGGTATCGGGCAGGCTTACATCCACAGGGCCTCCGGAGAGAATCAGCACTAAGGTGTCCATACATCCCAACCCATCGGTGGCAATGACGCTGACGGCGGAATAACCGCTCACAGGCGCATTGTACGACGCCGTATTCGCCACTTGGTTGCCTGCGGCGTCGTACCAGGCGAAAGTAGCCGGTACGGCTGCGCTGGCTGTTAGCAGCGTAGTGGAATCACAGGTACTGAGATCGCCGTCGACCTCCAGGCCAATGGGCGGCCCCACCAACACCCGTACGGTATCCGGCGACTGGCAACCGTTGACATCGCTTACAATCACCGTATAGACCGTTTCACTGGTA
>CAYOTJ010000044.1:4127-8155 GCA_964406855.1 uncultured Saprospiraceae bacterium | reverse complement strand
CTGGTAGGCGTGGCCACCGGGCTGGGCGAGGCCGGATCGCTCAGACCTTCCTGAGGCGACCAATTGAACAGCAAACCATTGGTATCCCCCGTTGGCGACAACACCACGCTTTCGCCAAAGCAGGCGCTAATCTCTGCGGGATAGTTGATAAGCCCCGTCTCAGTTCCAATCTGCGTAATGTCTTTGCAACATATACTCTGGCAGTTGTTGGCATCTGTAACGGTCACGCAATATTGCCCCGGATCGCTCACCGATACCGTTGGCGTGTCGGCTGTAAAACCGTTGGGGCCGCTCCAGGAGTAGGTAAAGACTTGAGAAGAGCCCGATCCCTGAGCCGTTAGCGCAATGAACTGATCTACACAAACGGTATCCGGGCCGCTCACCTGGCAGGCCACAATGGGTATATTGGCTCTGATGACGGTGCGGGTACTGGCAAACCACCAGGTGTTGAGGGTACTCTTATCCCCGTAGCCCGAAGTGTTGTCATCATTAGAAAAAGCGCAGTTGTCGCCCGGAACAACAAAATTATTCCAGGTACGGCAGCCATCTACCCCGCATTCACATCCATTGCGACCATCCAATACCTGCCCCGTGCCCGGTTCAGTCATCAGGCTGCGATCGTCCCAGTACAGGATATTTGACGTAATCTCCGGGGAGCAGGCCGGCCGGATGGATTCCACGCAGAAACCGTTTTTGAGGTATTCCACATCATAGGCCGCCCAGTGCTGTATGCCCTGAGAATAAATAAAGAGCAAATCGACGGTATCGCCAAAAGCAATGGGCGTTCCATCTCCCCTGAGGCCATCCCAGAGGATACAGTCCGACAGGTTGTTGGCATCAAATTCTGCCACCAGCACTACGTCCTGAGACTCCGCATCAAATTGCCCGTTCTGGTTAAAGTCAATGATGACGTTCACCTGTCCGGGTTTGGTCACCGATACGTCTAAGCAAAAGCCATCGTCGCCCACACATCGGAAAGTCGAAGCCGGATTGATTTGCCCGCATTCTCCATCCGGGAAAACCGCGATATCGGGTTCATTGAGGAATATTTTATGCTGGGCGGCAGTAGCCGTAGCATTCTGGCCCGGTACAGAACGCCGGTCCTGAGCGGCATCGCCGGTATTGCCGGGGCCACGCGAGTTGAAAGCCACATTAAACGACAAGCCCTGCATACCCGAGTTGGCGAAGTTGATGCGCGATACAAAACCGTCAACGGTGTAAGAGTACAACGTGCCGTTAAAGGGCCGATCCCAAATGCAGTCAGGCGGCGTATTGCCCGCCAGCGTAGGGGTACGAAAAGCCCAGTTTTGCGACCACACCCGCCCGGGCAGAGGTACGCCGGCCTGAGTGACGGTAATATCCCAATAGGCGATCAGCACCCTGGTGTTCCCGTCGGAGGGCGTGTCTTCAAACTCAATGTAATAATCGCCGGCCTGGCCAGGTGCGAAGCGATATATCTGATTGCCCCCCTGAGTAGCGGCAACGCTATAATTGCCGTATAGCGACTCCGTCCAACTGCGCACATTGGCGTTGAGGTTGTTCACCAAAAAGGGGCCGTGCACAACGGGGTCAGCCCCACCGCCGGCTACCCTCCGTATCCGGAAGCGATATTGGCTGAACGTGTTGTTATTAACCGGACGACCGTCTTCGCCATGTTCTGCCGACAAACCCAGGAAAACCACTTCTCCGGGGTTGCTGATGCTAATATAAAGCCGGCTGGTAGCCGGGCCGTTGAAGGCGGCAAAGTGGCCAAAATCCGGTCGGTTGGTTTCCAACATCACCAGCGAATCGCTGGGCGTCGGCGCCAACTGCCGGGTGCCCTCCGCATGGGTCGGCGCCGGCGCGAGAAAAAAGAATAAGGCCAGCGACCACAGGATAAACGTTGATATTCGGATGTTCACGTCTATTCGGTTTTGGAGGATTATGAATTATTGTTCAGCCGTAGCCGAGATGATATCTACCCGGCGTTCCGCCGAAGCGCCAAGGCCAAATACCGATTCGCGGGGATTGTCAAGGCGGTCGTTGATGATTTTGTCGGCCTGAGATTCACCCAGGGCCTCCGTCTCAAACCGCAGTCGCCCGTTGCGAATATAAGGCAACAACGCACCGCTTTCATAGCGCTCAAAGTAGTTGCGCACCGAAACAATCCGCCGCGCACTCAGGCGTCGGTTGTACTCATTGCTGGCACGCGGACTGGAGAAACCCTTAAGCGTAAGCGTGAAGGCATTGCCGTCTTGCAGGTATTCCAGCAATTTGGACGCGAATAGTTCGAGATCGCCCCGACGGCCGCGCACCTCCCGCTCGAAGAAGTCGTTGAAACCCCGGCGGGCAAGGAAGGCCTCGTTGGCCGGCATCCCCTCCGTAAAGGTCTGAATGAACTCCTGCTTCCGGTTGTAATAAGCCTCGTTGGTTTCTATATAGTTTTTGGCCGTAGTGGTGCTATACGATTTTGGATCCGGGTAGTCATTGTCAAAAAACAACTGTAGGGGAAGGAACTCTTCCAGGCTGATGGGCCTGAGGTAGAGGTCAAACTTGAGCTTTCCTCCTCCGCGTACCAAATCCTCCGGCGTAAATTCAAGCGTATCTGTCAACTCTTCATAACCTTTCCGGCGGGCTATCACCTTATAGGGCTGATCGAGGTCGACGGTAAAGTTGAACTGGTTGCCCAACAGGTTGATGTCCTTAGCTACCGTTACCGGCCCCTCGGGCGTCATTCTGATGAGTTCGAGCTCTACGCCATTCAGCGGCTTGCTGTTGGAGGCATCAAAGGTATTGATCTCCAGCAATTGGCCTAAGTAGAGGTTGCGCTTCACTACGCCGCTGGCTACGGGGCCAATGTTGCGCAGGTCTACTGTATCCGTCACGGGGCCATAGCCGTCGCGTTCGGCGTACAAGAGGTAGCGCTTGTTGAAGCCTATGGGAAAAGTAAACTCGTTGTTATCCGTCCCGGTAGCCGTAGGCGGCCCGGGTATCTGCCTTACGCGCTCTCCATTGTCGTCCAACTCCCACAATTGTACGCGGGCCTGGTCAAGCGGCGAGCGGTCTAAGCTCCGGAAGGTATAAGCCTGCAACTGCAAGCCCGGCTCTAAGTACAAATCCTGCTCAATCACTCGTTTGCCCGCATAGGCCGGGTCATTGAGGTCGATGGTAGCCAGATCCTGCTGGAAGCCGGGCTTTCGGCCGATTACCTCATACTTTTTGCCCTGAGCTAAGGGGAAAGAAAACTTATTGCCATCGGGATTGACGATGCTGTCAACCAAAATGCGCTCTCCGGCCGGCGTAATTTCGTAGAGATATACCGTACAGCCCGCGAGCTGAGAAGAGTCAATTTTATTAAAGGTCGACACCTCTAAGCGAGGGCCCGGCTCCAAGTAGAGGCGCTGTTCAATTTCCGTCTTGTTGGCCAGCAACGGATCGGTCAGGTCGAGGGTAGCCGTAGCGGTACTGTAACCTGGCCGGGTAGCTTTGATGAAGTAACGCTTAGCCGGTTCGAGGTCAAAGCGAAAATCGTTGCTGTCGGGGTTATAACGGCTGGCTAGCAACAACTGGCCATCGGGCGTTATCTCATAGAGCTCTACGGTAGCGCCGCTGAGCTCGCTGTTGTCGGTTTTGTCATAGGTGAGGGCCAACAGGCGAATGCGCAGCCCGGCATCAACGGTATAGATGTCGAAGCAGCAGGCCTCTTTGGTTTCATCCCAGAAAACCGCAGCCGAGTCGGGGCGATTGGATGCAAAGTAGGCCAGCTCTTCTACGGGCAGTATGCTGTAATACAAATCGTTATAACTGCTGTTTACAGGCAGCCCCATGTTTTCGGGCCGCAGCCACTCGTCGCCCGTCCAGCCGCTCCGATAAATGTCGTATCCTCCGAAAGTGAGCCGCCCGTTCGAGCTGAAATACAGCGTTTGGGTGGGCTCGTAAAAGAAGGGCGTAACATCGTCGCCCCGGGTATTGACATCAGCTAAGTTTTCGGGGGCGCCCAGCGTACCGTCGGCGGCTAAGGTGCAGCGCCATAGGTCAAGGCCGCCTAC
>CAYOTJ010000044.1:0-4117 GCA_964406855.1 uncultured Saprospiraceae bacterium | reverse complement strand
GAGATATTCCTGCCCCGTACGCGGGTCTCGGGCTATATGCGGGTGGTTGACGGTATAACCTTGTACGTTTACCGACTGCTTTACAGGTTCGCTCCAGCGGCCATTGGGCGCTATGTCGCAGGCATAAAGTTCACAACGCAGTTCCGTGTTGTCGACAAAATCGCAGAGCGAAAAATAAACCCGCTTGCCCGAGGGCGTAAAAGCTAAGTTGGCGGCATGACGGTTGGGCACATTGATCTCCTTATCTTCCATCATGCGGGAGGGCTCCTCCCCTATCTTGCGAAAAATCTTATTGAAACGCCGCGCGGGTATCAGGGTGTCGTTTTTAAACTCAACCCGCATAGAAGAGAAGTAGGTTGTATCCCCTCTTTTGATGAGCCCGAAATCAGAATAAGGCGAATTGATGTCGCCCGGATAATGACTAATGACCGTCTCACGTTTGTTTTTGCCGGCTTCGGCAGCCCAGTTGCTGTTGGTCACGCCCCAGGCGGCTTTGGCGCGCATATCGGCAGGAGCATTGGGCTGCTTGTCTAAGAAGTACTGATACAACACCGCCGCGCCTTCATAGTCGCCCAGCGATTGCTTCGCTTCAGCCAACTCAAAATTGATGTTGGGAAAGCTGTCTCGCCAGGGGCTGAACAATACCCGCTGGTAGATGCGCTCCGCCGTTTTGTAGGCCGTAAATCGCTGAGCGCTCTGCGCATAGCGATACCACAGATCAAAACGGGAGGAGTCAAACTCCACGGCTATCTCGTAATATTTGTAAGCGCTGTAGTAATCTTCGCGCTCGTAAGCCTTTTCAGCCGCATCAATCCAGGCCTGTTGTGTTTGGGCGCTTAGCGGCGCCAGACCTAAGAACAGTGCAGCAATAATGAGTATTTGTTTCATACGTCGGTTTCTGGAAGTTTAGATCAGGGGACAAATTTTGAACTCAGGCAACGGACGCACCTTCTTAATGACGTAGCGCACGTAGAACTCCGGCCCGCCTCTGCCCGCACGGCTCCTATCGGCGCTGGTGTTGTTGGGGTTGGTCGCTACTTTAAAATCAGAGATGTTAATGTCGTAGCTAAACCCTACATGCAGGGTGTTGTAGTGGAGTTCAATAGAAGGAATGATGGCATCGCGCAGATCGGGGTTGAAGCGCATAGCAATGCCCGGTTGCAACGCCACCTGCCTGCCGAGGTTGCGGTCGAGGTATACCCGGGCGCCCAGCATACCTACCATCTCGCGGTAGGGTTGCTGAAACTGAGCCGTAAAGGCGCCTACTACATCTACTTCCAAGCCCACCTGAACGACGCCTCTTATATAAGGTGAAATCCGCACCGGCAGGGGTACCGCTACGTCTTCCACGAAACTTTGGTCAGGCCGATTGAGGTGAAACAACCCTATGCCCACATCGAGTTGGGAGCGGTGCAGCAACCGGTCTACTAAGGCATTGGTTTGCAGCGACTGCCAGCGGAGGTTCAGCCCTGCGCCCAGATCAAAAAACACCTGGCTGGTGTTGCCAAAGTTTTCACCTATGGGCAGGTTGGGATTGTAACGCCCCGGCAACGGATCAAACTGCTCGTCGAAGCGGAGGTCGTCAAGCTGGAACGACCGTTGGGCAAACCCCGCCTGAGCGCCCGCCGTCAGGAAGAGCTGCGGGCTCAGATAACGGGTATACGACCCGCTCAGGTCAATGTTGGCCCAGGTGAGGCGCGAGTCGCCCGCCCGGTCGTGGTTGAGCGCTACGCCTGCCGCAAAGAAGCCCATCCGGTCGGTACGCCGAATAAATTTCTGATCAGCCGCTACGCTAAAGGTTTTGTAGCTCACCGGCACCGAAGCCCACTGGGAACGATAGTTGGCCGCTACGCGAATGTCGCCGCCGAACACGCCCGTCAGCGCCGGGCTTAGTCGCAGGGGCGCGTTGTAGAACTGCGAGTAATGGAAATCCTGCCCTTGCAGGCTACCCGCTGAGGCCAGCACCCATAGGGCCAGCATCCAAGTTTTGTGTTTTGGGATCATGTTTTTCCTGGAATAAATCCCCCTTAGTAGAGCAAAATCCATATAATAGTTCGGTTCATGACAAAATGGTGTAGCATTGGCAAAGGTTCATTCAATAAAGGTCGTATACGGAAACCTTCTGGTTTAGGTTGTCTCTTTTAGACCTTTTTTTGAAGCCATTGTCACGACTTTAGCGCCAAAAATACTTAATCCCACGATACAGCCAACAGATAACCTCCTGATATTAAAGCTTTATGCTTTGTATTTAGCCTCAGGAGGCATTTCCCGTTAAAAAAGTGCCTGCCAATGCACAAAGGGGAAAGCAGAAGTTGCCAGAAGAAGTCAATCTTGTCAATTCGTCCGAAAAATAATCATTCACAGCCAAATCCTAAAGAATAAGCGCATTTTCTTAACTTTTTTAGCACATTTTTTCGCCATTTCTCCCCACTTTAAAAAATATTCCTATCTTTGCGTAACATTCCTTTCCAATCGCCGTATACGACTTTCGTCTTTGGCAAAACCACACGCGGTATCCCCCCGCAGGTTTTAATCCCTCCAAAGAAAGAGTTGTACCTCATTCGTACTTTTTTTTGTGATTTTTTTTGTTAGAAAGCTTTGCGCTTTGGTTGTTAGTCTCTATCTTGCGAGCAATTTAGTAGCTATCACGAAAGTGTAGTCGATTTATCCCAATCGGCGAAGTTTACTAATATGTTGTCCCATCCAAGTTTAGCTTCTCGTTCGACGACTCATGTCTGTGGGTACGTCCCTATGTATTAGTACTGCCAGCTTGAGCAATCATTCCAACTTCGTAGTTGAAACTAAGGGTTTTTATTTTCCAACTTCAAAAGGGTTGAAGCGTGAAGCACATTTTACTATTGTTCATCCTCAGCAGTCTTGCCACTGCAACCCTCCAGGCGAAGCGCTACTTCGTCAAGGTGGGAGGCGCAGGCGACGGCTCCTCCTGGGAAAGCCCCCTGGGCGATCTTCAGGCGGCACTCAAGCTGGCTACGGCTGGCGACGAGGTCTGGCTGGCTGCCGGCACGTATGTGCCCTCCTCTACAGGCGACCGCACCGTCGCTTTTGCCATTCCCAAGGGCGTAAAAGTCTTCGGCGGCTTTGCCGGTACCGAAAAAGCGCTGGAAGAACGCAACTGGGATAAAAATGTCACCATCCTGAGCGGCGAAATCGGCGATGCCGCTACTCAGGAAGACAACGCACAAACCATCGTTTATTTTACCGGAGCTACGGCCGATACCTGGATCGACGGCGTGACCATCACCGCCGGCGCAGCCAACGGTTTTGAAGACGGCGCCGACCTCAGCACCTGCGGAGCCGGTATCTTCAACAATGGCGTCGGTGGCGAGTCTTCTCCCACCATCCAAAACTGCACTTTCGTCAACAATTATGCCCGCGAGGGCGCCGCCATCTACAACTATGGCAGCGAAGGCAAATGCGCCCCGGTCATCAAAGATTGCCGCTTCCTGAAGAACAAAGCCGACTTCAACGGCGGCGCCATCTTCAACAACGGCGACTACGGCAAGTGCCATGCCGCTATTGTCAACTGCGACTTTGAAGGCAACCAGGCCAACTACGGCGCCGGCATTCTCAACCAGGGCAACTTCGGCGAGTGCCTCGTAAAAATGCAGACCTGCGAATTTGTAGACAACTTCGCCGTAGTGCGCGGCGCATCCTTCTACGAAAACAAAGAGATGCGCGGCGTAGTCAAAACAGAAGACGAAAACTGTCTCTATCGCGGCAATGTATCCACCACCAGCGGCGGCCAGGAAGAAAACCCCGGCGGCGGTGGCAAAAGCATCGAAATGCAACCCGGCGGAGCTATCCAGCGTGGCAGCGACGATACCCGCACCATCGGTTACTAATCATTTCGACCAGAAAGAGTACGTTTCACGCTTTATTAAAATTCCGCGAGCCGGCTCCTGCTACAGGGGCCGGCTCGCGGCTTTTTGCAGCCTCGGTTCAAAGAACAACCCCCGTTGTACCCTACAGCGAGGCTCATTTTTTGGGGCGCATCCCCTGCGGCCCTCAATCGCATAGCCCTGGCGATGGGCCCTTCACTCCGGGCCGCCGGGGTCGCTCCCTTCCGGGGTTCGCTGCGCTCCGTGCTGCGCACTGC
>CAYOTJ010000043.1:0-13035 GCA_964406855.1 uncultured Saprospiraceae bacterium | reverse complement strand
GGGCAGGATGCTGGCGGCAAACGGGGGTTCGCGGGCGGGCGTCCTGCCCCCTATTTGTTTTATCGTTTTTCAAGTCAGGATTTATGAATCCGGGTTAAAAAACCGATAGCGCGCATCTGCCGGTTTAGGGCTGTTCATCATTCCTAAGCCGGCTTAAGGCAGCTTGTCTGATTTTTTTGGGGCCACGCCGCATACCATCTACACCTTTCAGCACCATGCGCGGCGCCGGGTGTTCCGCTACTATGCGCTCGTGCCTCACGCATACCGCCACGTCCGCCGTCGCTTCGCTAGTCGGCTTAATCTTCGCTGCGCTCTTCCGGGTAAACTTCACCCCCTTGTCCGACAGTGAAGCGGGTTGCCGGGGCTGCGCCAGTGATGATTAAGCCGTATCAATAAGCAGGAACAGTTCCTTTATAGGGCGTCGTTAAGAAAACATTAAGCTTTTGGTAACAAACTGACAAAAAAAACGTAAGTATCTTTGGAGCAAAATTATTTTCGCCCGATCTTGTGACATTCAAAATCAGTTATTATGAAACGACTCGCACTTGTACTCCTTCTGGCCGGTTTCGGTCTTTCTACTCAGTTGAGCGCTCAGTGCTCCGGTTCTTCATCGGCCGAGGCCAAGCCATCCTGCTGTAGCAAAACGACGTCGGCTTCGGCTGCCGCCGCAGCTACGCCCGGCAGTAATATTGAGCAGCGGGTTGCGACCGATGGCAGCGTTTCGTTCGTTCGCAAAGAGACGAGCGCCCAAACCGGCACTACTACTTATACTCAGGTAGCTTACAACCAACAAACAGGCGAATATGTAGCCGTAACGCCGGCCCAGATGGCCGATGAAGCTGCCGCCCAACCTAAACATGGCGGGGAAGCGAGCGCTGCAGGAGGTTGCAATCAGAATAAAACGGCCGGCCAGGACGCCTGCTGCGCCAAACCTGGCACAGAAGCTTCGTCTTCTTCAACCAATGGCGCCGGGGCTACGCCCCAGGCTCAGGAAAAGACGCAGCAGCCGCAATCGGGTACGCGGGTACGCCGCTCCAATACGGTAAAATTAGCCAGCTACAGGGGATAAAAATTTTGAACAACAACACTACATCCCGGGCTTTCGATTCGTCGATCGTCCGGGATGTTTATTTTTTGATCTCAGAATAGAGGCTGCCTTTGCGATATTCCTGTAGTACGTGCTTTACGGTAGCGGTGAGGTTGCGGGGCAGTTCATCGAGGTGAAACCATTCGGCTTCCTGAAACTTATTCTTTTCGCGGGCGCGGAGGTTGCCTTCCCAGCGGTAGGCTTTGAAATACAATACAATGCGTTGTTCCGATGAGGTATTCTTTTGTAGCACATGCACCAATTGAAGGTCCTTTTCCTTAAGCGTGATGCCCGCTTCTTCTTCTGCCTCCCGGATGAGGCAGGCTTTGGCGTACTCGGCTTGTTCTATGTTGCCGCCCACTAAGGTATAATTGCCGCCATTGGGTTTGGTTTGACGCAACAAGAGTATCTTGCCGCGATCGTAGAGAATCAGTCGTGTCTTAAGAACTATGTTGAACTGCGCCATGTCCTTCATGTAAATAAGTAAGTGACCGTATAAATAACGCTTTTCCCTCTGATTGTTTGATCGAATATCCCGGCTTTGTCCTTTTATTATTGAAAAGGGCATTGTATTTTTGCCTAAGAATAATCGGGCGCAAAGCTAAGTATTTTAGTGATACCCCCGATTAGGTTGAATAAAAGTAAACTTCATCACATTTGGCGACCTTACACAACCAGCAACCAATCTATCAACCAATCCCTTCGGTTATGCAACACGAAAGCGTTCTGACAACCATAGGCAACACGCCGCTTATTAAGCTCAGCCGTATGTCTAATGGCATTATTCCGGCTACGGTATACGGCAAAGTAGAAGCATACAACCCCGGGCACTCAGCGAAAGATCGCATCGCGTTGTTCATGATTGAGGAGGCCGAACGCCGGGGCGACATCAAGCCTGGCGACACCATCATCGAAGCCACCAGCGGCAATACGGGCTATAGCTTAGCGATGGTATGCGCCATTAAGGGCTATCATTGCGTGCTGACCCTCACGAGCAAAGCCGGGCAGGAGAAACTGGCGTTGCTGCGCAGTTTGGGCGCCGAGTTAGTTGTATGCCCCGCCGATGCCGAACCCGACGACCCGCGTTCGTACTACTCCAGGGCCGAGCAGTTGGCCGCTGAAATACCCAATGCTTACTACCTGCGGCAAAACTGGAACAAAGACAACTCTGAGGCCCACTACCGCTCGACGGGGCCGGAGATATGGGAACAAACCGAAGGGAAAATCACGCATTATGTCTGTTGTGCCGGCACAGGCGGCACGCTATCGGGTACGGCGCGCTATCTCAAGGAGAAAAACCCCAACATCCGGATCATAGGCGTTGACGCCTACGGATCGGTGCTGAAAAAATATTGGCAAACCGGCGAGTTCGATCGCAAAGAAGTTTACCCTTATAAAGTGGAAGGTCTCGGTAAAAACATCATTCCCGAGAACATAGACTTCAACCTCATAGACGACTTCGTGAAGGTCACCGACCGCAACAGCGCCATCCGCGCCCGTGCGCTGGCCCGCAAAGAAGGGCTGCTGCTGGGCTACTCCAGCGGCTCGGCTATGGAAGCCGTTTACCAGATTCGCAACCAGCTCAGCCCGGATGATGTGGTAGTGGCGCTTTTCCCCGACCACGGCACCCGCTACTTAGGCAAGATATACAATGAAGAATGGATGAAGCAGCAAGGGTTCTTAGCCCATCACCACGGCGAGACGGATCCTTACAGCTACCAGCATCTGATGCGGATGTATCGGGTATACCGCCGCAAATACGGTCGCTACATCCAAAAAACGTTGAAACTTAGCTAATTGACTTAATCCGTCACAAAGGAGGCTGCGCCATGAGCCGGCCTCCTTTGTTTTCCTGATACATGGACCAACCAACTGCCACACCACGACAGCGCGATTCCGACGGGCTGCCCCCGCTGCTGGGCTCCTGGCAGCGACTATATGGATTTGTTATATTGCTGCACACGCTCATCATTGCCCTGTTTTATTGGTTTACGCAAGCCTATTCTTAATGGGGCCTGCTATTGTTTTTAACCGGGCCGCACTTTATAGTTCGCGCCAGCAGGTTTTGCGCATAAATTTTGGGGGGGGTATCCACGCCCTTGTTGTACAAAACCTGTCGGCGCGCAGTATGGCTGCCCTAAAAATCATGTATGCATTGGATTGACTGGCTCATCATGGTGGGCTCAATGCTGGTTATTGTCGTTTATGGCGTGTGGCATACCCGCAATATCAACTCTGTAAAAGGCTACTTACAAGGAGATCAGGATCTGAAATGGTGGACCATAGGCCTGTCGGTAATGGCTACCCAGGCCAGCGCCATCACCTTTCTTTCCACACCTGGCCAGGCCTATGAAGACGGCATGCGCTTTGCGCAATTTTATTTTGGTTTGCCCGTGGCTATGGTCATTTTGTGCATTTTTTTCCTGCCCATCTACTACAGGCTTAATGTTTATACCGCTTATGAGTTTTTAGAGGGTCGCTTCAACCTGCGTACCCGCACCCTTACTGCCGTACTTTTTTTAGTGCAGCGGGGCTTAGCCGCAGGTATTACCATTTATGCCCCGGCCATTATTTTGAGTCAGATTTTGGGGTGGTCGCTCAACCTGACCATCTTCCTCACAGGAGCGGTGGTCATTTTTTACACTTATTCGGGAGGCACCAAGGCCGTTAGCGTCACACAAAAGCAGCAGATGGTGATCATCCTGGGCGGCATGGTGCTGGCGGCCATAGTAATTGTATATCAACTACCGCCGGATGTGCACTTTTCCGACGCCCTGCACATAGCAGGGGTTATGGATAAGCTGAATGTAGTGAACTTTGAGTTCAATTTCAGTGATCGGTACAACTTCTGGTCGGGTATGTTGGGTGGCGTTTTTCTCTTTCTCTCTTACTTCGGCACCGACCAGTCGCAGGTACAGCGCTATCTTTCGGGGCGCTCGTTGGCTGAGAGCCGACTGGGGTTGTTGTTCAACGGGATTGTAAAAGTGCCCATGCAATTCCTGATTTTGTTTACCGGTGTGCTGGTGTATGTTTTCTTCCTGTTCAACCAGCCGCCCTTACACTACAATGCGGCCAACATAGCCAAGCTGGAAGCCGGCGCCAAAGAGAAGCTCCAGTACGAGGCTTTACAAAGCCGGCATCAGGAGCTCTTCAACACCCAACAGCGGCAAGTGCGCGATTTGTTGGGCGCCATTCGCCGGGCAGATACGGCTGCTGTGGGCACTGCCAAAGCCAAACTGCACATCCTTCGGAATGAAGACCGCGGCCTGCGCCAACAAACCCGCGAACTCATTCTAAGCGCCGACGCCAACGCGCAAACACGAGATACCGACTACGTTTTCATTACCTTTGTAACCCGTTATCTGCCCATAGGCATGGTTGGGTTGCTGTTGGCGGTCATCTTTGCGGCGGCCATGTCGTCTACGGCTTCTGAGCTCAGCGCCTTAGCCACCACTACGGTCATCGACATCTACCGGCGTTCGATAGCGCCCAACCGCGACGATGCGCATTATCTGAAAGCCTCCAGGTGGTTTACGCTGATGTGGGGCGGTATTGCGCTGTTTTTTGCGGCTACAGCCAGCCTGTTTGACAACCTCATACAGGCTGTTAATATCATTGGTTCGCTCTTTTACGGAGTCATATTGGGCATCTTTATGGCCGCTTTTTTCCAGAAAAAAGTAGGGGGCGCGGCCGTATTCGGAGCCGCCCTGCTGTCGGAAGCCATCATATTAGCCATTTATGCCCTTAGCACTTATGAAGTGGCGCTGCCCTACATTGGCGTTATTAAAATTGCCTACCTATGGCTCAACCTCATTGGCTGTGCGCTGGTAATGGCCATAGCGGCCATCTGGCAGACCTTGTTGCCAACCGCCGGAAAAGCCAAAATATAAGCGTGGAAAAAGGCTGAAAATTGAAGAAATTTCCTTCTTTTTGCGCTATTATAGCTGTTGATTGTTTATTTAGTAAAAAGCAGGCCAAAGGCTTTTGATGCGTTGGCGTCTGCGCAATTGACTCAACGTTATGTTTATTATCAATCCATATCTTCGTTTGGCGCTCATTGGGGCAGGTATCCTTGGAGGTGTTGCACTTTGGGCTGCATTGGGTTTCTGGTACGGCTTTTTCTTCCTGCTCACAGGCCTGATTTTGCTCATTGGTCTGATTTTGCTGGGCACAGTGGCGCCCGCAGCCCAGTCGCTGCAAGCCGGCGACTTCGACAAAGCCGAGAAGCTTCTGGCTTTGACGCCCAACCCCAAGTGGCTTTACTCGGCCAACCGGGCCTACTATTACCTGCTCAAGGGCTCCATTGCCTTGTCGCGCCGGGACCTGGAGAAAGGCGAAGAGTATCTAAAAATAGCCGAAGCCATTGAGCTGCCTACCGATAATGAGCGGGCAATGATACAGCTTCAATTGGGTCAAATTGCCGCCAGCAAAGACCGCTGGAACCAGGCGCAGCACCATCTGCGCAAGGCGCAGGGCTATAAGATTACTCAGGCGGAAATTAAGGAACAGCTCAAGCAATTTGAATTGGTAATGTCGCAGCGGGGCCAAGCCAAAGCCATGATGCGCATGGGCAAAGACGCCCACCAGATGATGCAGATGGGGGGCAAGCGCCGCCGGCCAAAATTGCGCTAACGGGCTGTTTTTCTTTTATATAGCAAGTAAAAATCGGTATCTAATTCAAGCGGTTGCCACACTGCTGAGTCGAAGCGCACACTATCGAGCTGGCATTCGTCGGTAAGCAGGTAGCTATACTTAGGCCTGTTTTGCGGGAAGGTATCGATACTCATGTCGTAAAGGCGGCCCAGATAGCCCACCACATAGGGGTCGTAAGTAGCCGACGCAATAATGGTATCGGGATAAGTAGCTATGGCTACGGCCTGCATATCGGGCAGGGTTTCGGCATCGCGGCGATTGATGTCGCCGTAGAAGCCCCCCGCTCGTACGATTCCGGCCAGCGTGAATAGCACCATCAGGGCATTAAATGCTTTAGGCGCCCAGGGAGCAGCCGCCCAGGCAAAACCCTGCGGCTTGAGGGCTGCCACCCATAGCCCCAACCCAAAGGCAAAATAAGGCAGGCTGGGCAAGAGGTAGTAGTACGACTGCTTGGGTGAAACGACCATAGGCAGCGAAGCAGAAAGCCCCAATAGCAACAGCAATACGGAAGCCCGGGGCAACTTCGGGCGCAGGGCCGACTGATACCAGGCCAGGGCGCAAACGCCCAGCGCCGGGGCCATAACCCCTGCCAGCCGGCCCATGAGGTAAAGGCGATTGTTGCGATGATGCCTGTCGCGGCGGGTCTTAGCTAAGCTTGCCTCTACCTGAGTATTCCAGTAGGCTACAAGCCCCTCGCGGGCGTCGGGCCAGCAAAGCAGCAGGGCCAGTAAACCCAGCGCCAGAGTTATTGTCATGACAGCAGTGAGCCATGCCGCCTCGCGCAGGGTTATGCTCCGGTACGCAAAGGTGTGCAGCGCAAAAAAAGCCAATGGGAAAGCCCCTACCGGCCCTTTGGTCAATACGGCTAATAAAGTAAAAACGCCCGCCGCCGCCGCCCAGGCGTAGCGGTTGCGCCCCTGAGTATCTGCGCTGCGCCATGCGGCGTTTACAGCGGCCAGCGCCCATACCGACAGCAGGGGTTCGAGGATGTTGCTGGGGTAAAAATGGGTATTAATCTCGTTGAATAACCAAAAGCTAAGGGGTATCCAGAAGTGCTGAGCGCTGCCTCCGGCGCGCTGCCATAGCCGCCACAGCAGGCCTACTGTAACGGCAAAAATCACTGCTGTATAGATGCGTTCGGTATGCCACCCTTCGCCCAGGAGCGCAAAAAACGGCGCCTGCACGATAAAGCCCAGCGGAGGATGCTCGTGGAAGGTTGTAAAGATGGTATCGGTGAGCTTGGGCGCCCACAGCTCGCCCTCGCCCCGCGCCAGGTTGCGCGAAAGCATAGCGTACCACAGGCCATCGTTGTAGAGGCTGCGTTCGAGCCAGTCTTTGGCGAACAACCAAACCAGTAACGCCGCCGGCAGCAAATGCACCCCCCAGTAACGGACAGGAGCGACAGTAGAGCGCTGTGAAGAGGAAGACGATGACATGGCTTAAGCAGAGAATTGGTACAAAAGCGCAAAATTAAAGAATGTAAGGTTATGCGATGATTTAAAGTTGGCGCTTTATGGGGTTGGACCAGGGGGTGAAGCGGTATGCCGATTTACCCCGTGGAATAGCGAAGCGTATATTCCACGGGGTGAAGGAGGCATAAGAGCGGAACACCCGGCGCCGCGCAGGGTGCTAAAAAAGTGAATGTTATGCGGCGGGGCCCAAAAAAATACAAAATTTCGCCCGGATAGACAAAGGGGGCGAACTGCGGGTTACCGGGGCGTGTGGGATGTATGGGAGGAGGAGGGCGCGGCAGCGGCAACAATCTATAAAAAAATTGAGTCTGGCTATTGCACATAATGATAAAGGGGTTTATCTTTGCCCCGCGCTGAACGAAAGAGGACAGCGGCCGAATAAATTGGGGGTATAGCTCAGCTGGCTAGAGCGCTTGCATGGCATGCAAGAGGTCAGGGGTTCGAATCCCCTTACCTCCACGACTAAAGGGTCAATAGCTGTTAAACGCTGTTGGCCCTTTCTTTTTTGGATCAAAACCGTTGTGTCTATGGCCAAAAGAACGTACTCGCAGCCGCCGGCGCCCGCCGGTTTGGCCATTTCTCAGCAAGACAAACATGTGCTGGTTCGCATTGTGCTGCTTTGCAGCGTGTTGCTGGGGCTTACGCTGGCTATTTTGCATTACCTGCTGGCCGGCTGGGCCTCGGGAACCTTCCTAAACGGTTTGCGCACCGGAATGGGCTTGCTTGCATTTTGGCTGTTTGTCACTTCGGCGGTGCGGGGGTTGCATCGGCTACGGCCGCGGATCAATACTTATTGGTTGGTGATATGCGGGTTAGGCACGGCGGTATTGGGCACGTTTGCTTTTTTGTTTAGTGTGCGCATTTATGCGACGATGGCGGATAAAACCAGCGTTTTGCCGAGCTACTCCGTAATTGGTTTTTATACGCTCGCCGGGCTGCTGGCTTCGTTGTTGAGCCTTATACGCCTGCGCGTGAAGGACCGGGCTACCGGTAACGTGCTTGAAGTGGCGCTTGTGATTGGGGCGGTGCTGATTTTTTTCTGGATCACCCGTTAATGGCTGGAAGGTTTCTGGTCGCGGGTCAGCGAATATACCACCCCTGCGCCTAAGGTAACGCCAATAACGGCCAGCGACACCCACTCGGCCGGATGCCAGAAATCGTGTAGCAGCATCTTGGCAGCTACAAAAAACAGGATGAGGGCTAAGCTGTACTTGAGGTACTCAAAGCGATCGAGCATGGCTGCCAGTACGAAGTATAAAGAGCGAAGGCCCAGTATGGCAAAAACGTTGGAAGAGAATACGAGGAAGGGGTCGGTGGTAATGGCCAAAATGGCTGGAATGGAATCGAAAGCAAAGAGTATATCTGTGCTTTCCACGATAACGAGCGCTACCAGCAGGGGCGTGGCCACCCATACGTCGCGATGGCTGGAAAAGTCGCGGCGCCTGACAAAAAACTGCTCCCCTTCTATACTCTTGGTTACGGGAAATATGCGTTTGACAAACTTGATGATGGGGTTATCTGCCAGATGCACCGACTCGCCGGCCGTGAGCATTTTGTAGGCCGAGTAGAGCAGCAGCAAGCCGAAGAGGTACATCATCCACTGGAATTTTTCGACCAACCATACGCCGAGGCCAATCATGACGCCCCGGAAGAAAAGGGCGCCAAGGATACCCCAAAAGAGCACCCGGTGCTGGAACTTTTGAGGAATGCGGAAATAAGCAAAGATAAGCGCAATGACGAATACGTTATCCATACTCAGAGACAGCTCTACGAGGTAGCCGCTGAGGTATTTGAGCATAGCGTCGGCAGCGCTGAGATCGCGGGCGCCCCAATGATGGCTATAGAGATAGTAGACCACGCCGCTAAAAGCTACGGCTACGGTGGCCCAGAGGCCGGTCCATACAAAAGCTTCACGAGTGGTAGGTACGTGTATTTCTTTATTGAGCACGCCCAGATCGAGGGCAAGCAGCAGCAGAATAAACGTTATGAATACAATCCAAAGTAGCATATCCCTAGCGGTGTGGTATAAATATAATGCTCCAAGGCGAGATTTGAAATAGGCTTAGAGGACTATAGTAAGACAAATGAGCGGCCTTTTTGTCACTTGGGTTAGTCGACGAAAAGGCTGCTTTAGTCGAATGTAGAGGCAGGCGGCCTATTCGGCCACCAGCAAATATTTGTTTTTCTTGCCGTTTTCAATCATGATGTAGCGGCCGTGGAGGAGTTGCCCGGCATTGACGAGGGCCTCTGCCGACTCTACCTTAGCTTTATTGATGCTCACGGCATTATTTTGTATGGCTCGGCGGGCCTCGCTTTTGGAGGCGCAAATCTGGCTGTGTTCGGCCAGCAGGTCGGCCACATTGACGCCGGCCGCCAGCAAGTCGGCGGGTATGGCATAAGTGGGAATTTCCTGAGCTACGGCATTAAGCGAGGCGGCCGATAAGCTGCGCAATTCATCTTCGGAAGCCTTGCCATTGAACAGCAGGTTGGATACCTGCTTCACGGCCTGGTAGTCTTCGGCGGAATGTACCCTGATGGTGAGCTCTTCGGCCAGCAGTTCTTTTAATGCGCGGGGGTTATCGGCGTGTTCTGCCTCTAACCGGAGCACCTCTTCCTGGCTGCGCAAGGTGAAGTAGCGCATGTACCGGGGCAGATCGCGGTCGTCGGCATTGATCCAGAATTGATAGAAGCGGTAAGGCGAGGTGAGGTTGGGGTCGAGCCAGATGTTTCCTTCTGTGGATTTGCCAAACTTGGTTCCGTCTGCTTTGGTAAGCAGGGGCGTAGTGAGGCCGTAGGCTTTGGCGCCTAAGTTTCGGCGGATAAACTCCGTTCCTGAGGTAATATTGCCCCACTGATCGGAGCCTCCCATCTGAAGGATACAGCCATATTGGTTGTACAGGCACTGAAAATCGTAGGCTTGCAGCAACTGGTAGCTAAACTCGGTGTAGGAGATGCCTGAATCGAGGCGACGCTGCACCGACTCTTTCGACATCATATAGTTGACGGTGAGCGTTTTGCCCACATCCCTGAGGAAGGTGAGCACGTCCATGCTGCGGTAAAAATCGAGGTTATTGACCATGCGCACGGCATTGGGGCCGTCGAAGTCGAAAAATTTGCGCATCTGTTCGACCTGAAAATTGAGGTTGTGGTCGAGTTCGTCGTACGATTTCAGGTCGCGCTCTTTGTCTTTGCCTGAGGGGTCGCCGATGCGGCCCGTAGCCCCGCCCATGAGTACGACAGGGCGATGACCTGCTCGTTGCAGCAGGGTCAGCAGCATGATCTGGACGTAATTGCCGATGGTAAGCGAGGGCGCTGTGGGGTCAAAGCCGATATAGCCCGTTACGGGCCCTTTGGCTAATTCTTCTTCGATACCCGGGGAAAAGTCTTGTAGCATTCCCCTCCATTGCAATTCTGCTAATAAATCCGCCATGATTAAAATTGTATGCCGCGCGTCGGCAGGTTTTGTGCACAGAGGTCCGGATAAACACAATAATCCATGCACAAAACCTGGCAGCGCAAACGATTAAGGGTGGCCCCACCAGGACTCGAACCTGGATTTAAAGTTTAGGAAACTTCCGTTCTATCCCTTGAACTATGGGGCCAGAGAGGATGTTGTCAAGCCAACAATGGCGCAAAGGTAAAAGTTTCAGTTTACTTCCCCTACTAACGGCTAATTCTTTTGACAATGCAAAAGGGAGTGCTTATTTTTGGGCAATAAACCACCTGCTATGGACTTAGAATACTTCCGCGAATACTGCCTTCGCAAACCTGGGGTTGAAGAGACTTTCCCCTTTGACGAGGTCACGCTGGTATTTAAGGTTATGGGTAAAATGTTTGCCCTTACGGGCCTTGACAACGAGGTTTTTAGCATCAACCTCAAATGCGACCCCGAGCGCAGTATAGCGTTGAGGGAGTTGCACCCGGAAATCCAGCCGGGCTACCACATGAACAAAGTGCACTGGAACACCATCAACTGTGAGGGCGATCTTGCCGAGCGCTTAGTGCTTGAGCTCACAGACCACTCCTATGAGTTGGTGGTCAAATCATTGCCCAAAAAATTACAGGCCGAGCTCGCCCAATTGTAACCATCTATGCAAGCTACCCCAACTTATGACTTCCTGATTGTGGGCCAGGGCCTGGCGGGTTCTCTGCTGGGGTATTTTCTGGAGCAGGCAGGCAAAAGCTGTTATTTCATAGACCACCCGGAGCAAACGGCCTCCACTGAAGTAGCTGCGGGCATCATCAACCCCATCACGGGGCGCTATTTTGTTAAATCATGGCGGGTAGACGATTTATTGCCTTTTGCACAGCGCGTTTATGCCAGGCTGGAAGCCGAGCTGGGGCATACTTTTTATCATCCGCGCGGTCTTTTGAGGGTATTGGCCCATCAGGGTGATGAAAACGACTGGTTGGCGCGCACCGGCGACCCTGCTTACCAGCCCTACATGGCCGAACGGGCCGACCCTGGCAACTACCCGGAGCATACATCCCCGGTATATGGTTATGGCGAAACGAAACATTCGGCTCAGGTAGACCTGCCCTTGCTCATCAAAGCGCTGCGGTTGCGATGGCAACAACAAGGCAGGTGGACGGCGGCAGCTTTTGACCACCGCCTGCTGGAAATAACGCCCGATGGGGTGCGCTACCCAACCTTATCGGCCCGCAACGTCGTCTTCTGCGAAGGCTGGCGGATGCGCGACAATCCTTTTTTCAGTTATTTACCGCTACAGGGCAATAAAGGGCAGGTGCTCATCGTCGATTTTCCCGGCCTGGTCTTCAATAAGATGATCAAAAACAAAGTTTTTGTGGCGCCGCTGCCTGATGGTACCTACTGGGTGGGCGGCACCAGCGAAAATCGCTTTTTGGATGATGCGCCTACGCCTGAAGGGCTCGCCTTCCTGACGGAAAAGTTAGCCGAACTGATGCGCGCGCCCTGGGTACAGCTCGACCACCGCAGCGCCGTTCGCCCGACGGTGCGCGACAGAAGGCCGCTGCTGGGTCGGCATCCGCAACATCGGTCTTTGGCCGTATTCAATGGGCTGGGCACTAAAGGCGCCTCGCTGGGGCCCTTTTGGGCCTGGCAGATGGCAATCCACCTGATCAACGACAGCCCGTTAGATGCAGAGGTTGACATTGCGCGCTTTTCGCCAGTTGCGGGTTGATCGAAAAAAACCGGGTTTAGATTTGTGCATTCAACCGGCTATTGGCATCTAAACAAACAGATAAAAACATCGCGTATGCGCACATACATCGGCCGGCTAAAGCTGGTTCTTTTCCTAACCTCCCTCACCGCTTGCCTGCTGCAAGCGCAATCCACTATGAACGATCCGTATACCAAGGAGTGGTCTCATATTGACTCCCTCGATCGGCAGGGCCTGTATCGTTCTGCTCAGGATGCCGTCAAGGCGCTCTATGCCCGCACCGTAACCGACGGCAAGGCCGAGCAATCGGTAAAAGCGTTGCTTTACTGGGGTAAGTTCGAGCAACAGCTCTCTGAAGATGGCGACTTAGCTGCCATTGCGCTGCTGGAAGGCGAGTTGGCCAAAGCGGGTTTTCCTGTGCAGCCCGTATTGCAGTCATTGCTGGCTGAGCTCTACTATCGCCACCTGAGCTTCAACTACTGGCAGATAGGCCGGCGCACGCCCAACGAAGGCGAAGATCCCGGCGCCGATCTCAAGCTGTGGACGGCTGCCGACTTCATCCGCAAGAGCACCGGCTTGTACTTAGCCAGCCTCAGCGACCTGCGCACCCGCCAGATCGACATCAGTCGGTTCGAAGCCATCTTAACGACGGCCAAAAACAGCGCTCCGCTGCGGCCTACGC
>CAYOTJ010000042.1:12274-13108 GCA_964406855.1 uncultured Saprospiraceae bacterium | reverse complement strand
AAATGGCCCTCACGGGTATGTTGTCGCCACTCCAACAAAAAGGCAACCCAGCTTTTGTAGGCGTAGCCGAGCGCTATATTCAGGAGTTTGGCGCCGCCGACCCCGCCGCCGCCGCTTCCCTGCAACAGGAGATTAAGCGCATTGGCGGCTTTCGCGTAGGCGGCGAAGCGCCCGATTTCGCCCAAGCCACCCCCGACGGCAAAGAACTGCGGCTGTCGGAGTTGCGCGGCAAGGTCGTACTCATCGACTTTTGGGCCAGTTGGTGCGGCCCCTGCCGGGCCGAAAACCCCAACGTAGTGAACCTCTACAACCAATACAAATCCAAGGGGTTTGAAATCTTAGGCGTCAGCCTCGACCGCACCAAAGACCGCTGGCTGCAAGCCATTGAGCAGGACGGTCTCACCTGGCTGCACGTGAGCGACCTTCAGGGCTGGGGCAATGCCGTAGCCCAGCTCTACAACGTACACTCCATTCCACAAACGGTACTCTTAGACGCCGAAGGGCGCATCATTGCCAAGGGCCTGCGCGGCCCCGCGCTGGCCAATAAGCTGGCAGAGCTGTTTGATTAGCCCCGGGGCGGGTACATTCCTCCCAACGGGCTCTCATACCTCCGGGACTTTTCCTTCAAAGTCCCGGAGGTATCCGCCTTATTACAGCGTCATACATAGAGCAGGCAGCACCCAGCTCAACCGGGTAACAGCTATCCTTTTCCTTTAATTTTTCCATTCATAGGGGCCCCGCCGCATAGCATCTACCTCCAAGTAGCATCCTGCGCGGCGCCGGGTGTTCCGCTATTATACCCGCCTTTGGGGGGCGGGTATACCGCTTCACCCC
>CAYOTJ010000042.1:6717-12264 GCA_964406855.1 uncultured Saprospiraceae bacterium | reverse complement strand
CATTCATAGGGGCCCCGCCGCACAGCATCCGCCTTCTTCGGCATCCTGCGCGGCGCCGGGTGTTCCGCTCTCATGGGCCGGCATTGCCGTTATGCCAAAATGTTAGCAAATATCTAAGCCGGCCCATACCGCTTCACCCCCTGGTCCGATCCCATAAAACACCGGCCTTGGCAGGAGGTAATGCGCCGAAGTTGCATGTTCTAAATTCGTATGTTTAAAATTCCAAACACCCAGCCCCATCCCTTCGCGTTCTTGCCCGAAAAAATCATCCCTAAAGTGGAACTTTCTGAAAATGAGCGTCATTAATACCGTCGAATGATCGCCTGTTACCTGTTTTTGCAATTTTTTTCCCTACCGCATTAAGGGTATCTTGTTGGTCATCGAATATTCACCTAAAAAATAGGACTATGAGAAGTGTATTGATGATGATCGGTTTGGTTTTATCCTTTGCAGGCCTTTGGGGCCAGTCTGTTTGCGACAACAGCAACCAGGCTGTACTGGAAACATTAAAGACTACCTCCGCCCCCCTAAATCAAGTATCTTTGAGTCTTAAAGTTTGCGACTCCATTTGCCCGCCTCCTGTAGTTGTCGCGGTCCAGACTGCAACTCCTTTCTGGGCGATATTCATGATCTACGGAGATGGTGCCTACAAGTCTTTTGAGGCCTCTAGCCCTAGTCAAACTGTTCCTGGCCAGTATGATGAATTTAATTTGGGCCCCCACAACTATCGCCTTGAAGATGGAGAAAACACATTTAACCCAATCGCCATAATGACGGCTGTTTATAGCCGAGACCGTGCCAATAAAAGAGTGGCAGCCGGGCCAGTTGTGATTAATTCCCCAGAAACTCAACCTTCAGATTGGACTCCATTTGAGGATATATCTCAGGATACAACCTTAAAATTGGCCAGCTCTTGGCGGAGTGCCCGGCCGAATGATACCCTCTATATAGCCTTGAGTTATAGGCAACCAAGCGAAATGCAGCAAGCTATGGCTGGGGAAGTTTCCTTACTCTTTGATAAAAAATACTTCGAATGGATTGGAACCCTGGCTGCCGGACAAGTGCCCACAGGTGCTCCAGTATATGAAGATGCTGATATAGCGGATTATAAGGTTGTTAAGTGGGATTTCGATGCTTATACCGATAATGAAGCTCATCGCACATTTTTTGCAATGCTCAAGGTTAAGAACGATTTTGAAATTATACCCGAAACTACAAATCTGGCCACAGGAATCAAAATGCGTATAAAATGGGATGAGCCAGCTTCTTCCGAAGGCGCCGGGGTAGTTCTGTTACCTAAAAGATCCCTTGGAACGGTTGGCATGGAGCCGTATTCTAGATCTTCGTCGTTTGACCAAGAGGTAGAACTACCTATAGCAATTGGTAAATCCAATGACCCTAATCAGATTTTTCTATCCCCTGATTGCTTCTTAGCCAATCGGCGTCACAGCCAAACAGCAAGGGTCAAAACCATCTTTTTAAACAGAGGTAATGGGCCTGTTATGCGGCTTAGCGTGAAAACAATTTATGATGTTGAGCAGTGGGAGCCAAGGCGCTCCATCCTAACGGGCTATTATCCAAAAGGAGATGGCGTTAGTGCTCATTCAATAGATAATAACCCGGGCTATTTTTTAGATACCTTTAGTAATGAAAATAAAACATACAGCCTTCTAAGTTCAGGAAGAGAACTTCAGGAAGTAGGCGTCCCAATTACAACTCCTCCGGATGGCGAAAAAGACTATGTGGCGCCATACATTGGCGGATACGTTGCTTTTGACATGTATACGCGCCCTAACCTGCCGCGTAACCGTCTGCTGAAATTAGACGCAGAGATTTATATGGACAACGATATTGTGCCTACTATGGATGTATCTGTTGTTTGTAACGCCTGCTCTCAACGGTTGCGTTGGCACTATGGCTTAAAGTACCTGTATTATGCGCCCGGTGCAGATGTGTTGAATAGCGGACATGGCCTTCGGTTGACCTTAGCCAAAAATTTGAATGGCCCCGATACGCTACTGGAGGGAAGATACCTGTCGCTTAAGAATCTGCCCACCTGGTGGATACAGTGGGAGGCAGGTATATCCAGACTGATGATGGAGTCGGCTAGCGGCCAAGCCTTGAGCTTTCAATATATAGACGTTATGCCTTTACAGTTGCGCTGGATTCCCCGAGATGGGTTTGGCATACTCTCCCGTGCGCGATTTATCGGCTTCTCCGCCGGCTACACCTTTAGCTACCTTTACCGGGGTACGGTTGAGGGGGCTACCTTTACGCCCAAGTCTGCGGCCGATCGCATAGAGCATAGCGTAGGCGGCTCCATCGACTATGGCAACATCCTGCGGCGTCCGGGGCTGTCGTTTGGCTTGGGCTACAACTTCCGTTGGACCCGCTACAACGGCGCCGTTCAGCGCTATGGGCATCCTTACTTGTACATTCACTACAACCTGCCCTATCGCCTGCGTTTTTAGGATTTTATCGGCAAAAGTATACACAGAACCCGTTGAAGATCACTATCTTTAACGGGTTCTTCCTTTCTTTACCCAACTACAGAAATTACTATGATCTTTTTGCGCGTACTTGTGGCGGCAGCCTTGATCTTTTTACTGAGTTGCGGTGGCGACCTCAGCCCGATTGGTTCTGTATCGCATCATGGCCAGGGCGATACGGCGGCGATACAGCATTGGACAGATTCAATCCTTGAAAAAATAATGACAGGCATCAATGAAGATAATGAGGAAGCCTGTCAATGGGCGGAAGATGCCGTAAAAAACATTTGGTGGGCGGATACGCTACCCGCCAATGGCCAGTTGGCACGGCGCTATGGCTGGTGCCTCAAGCGCCAGGAGCGATTTTGGGAGGCTCGTGCTCAATACGAATACGCTTTGTGGGTACACCATCATATAGGCCCCATAACCGACATGCCCGGCGCAATGCTGCATAAGCCCCTTGCCAACATCTATACCCGTCATGGCGATATAGACAAGGCCATAACCCAGTTGAAAATAGGCCTCGAAGCGCCCGGCGGCGATGCGCTCACCTTAGTGGAATGCCATTTTGAGCTGGGTCGGGCTTTTCTTACCCAACAGCAACCCGACAGCGCCTGGCGCCACAGCCAGCTTGCGCTTCGGGGTGTCGATCAATTGCCTGTCGAAGACGATCCCAATTACTGGCGGGCGCTGGTTTTATTGGATGCGGGCGCCATTTTAGCCCATAAGGGGCGTTTGGAGGAAGCCGTAAGCCGGTTGGAGGAGGCCATAGCATATACTCGGTTGTGCGCAATATCCTGCGACGAAGTGACGGCAGGCGCCCTGCATGAGCTGGGAAAGCTTAAAATGCAGCAACAACAGTACAAATCTGCACGCAGCAAACTAAGCCAGGCGTTGGGTATGTACGGAAGCGACCCCGCCCCCAACCGTGAACGCGGTAAGCTATACCTCACGATGAGCGAACTGGCGCTGGCTGAAGACAGCCCGGATACGGCCCTCGCCCTGGCGCAGCGCGCCATTCAGTCGGTACTGCCCCGATTTTCAGCCGACCCCGCCCAACATCCGGCCGGTCGTAACCGCTATCCCGAAAATATCCTTATGGAGGCCGAGTACCTCAAAGGAATGGCTTACCGGCAGCATTATTTATCGGGCAACGAATCGGCCCAATTGCAATGGACAACCTCGCTGGAAACAGCCATTGCCGTCATGGACAGCCTACAGCAGCAGATGGACTACGATGGCTCGATCCTTCAGTTTTCAGCAAGTAATAGAGATATGTATGGCCAGCTCCTTCAGGCCTATCGCCAACAAGGCGGCGAAGCCGCTGCAGCTAAAAGTTTTGCCTTGGCGGAGCGCGCCCGCGCGGGCGTGCTCCGGCACCGCCGCGCCCTCGACCGCGCACTCAATGAGGCGGAGCCGGACCTGCGCAGCCAGGAGCGCGCCCTGCGCGAAGAGATTTCCGGCCTGCAAGCTACACTGGCCCAAGCCCCTGAAGACGCTGAGGTGCAGTTGCTTCTCAATCAGGCTTGGGAAAAACAAGCCGCCCTTCGCCGGAAGTTACGGCAGTTGCCGGGCTATACGCAGCCGCAGGCCGATTGGCCACTCATGTGCGACTGGCTAAAAAACCGGAAAGGCGCCCTGATAAGCTACTACCACCACCCCGGCGAGGCCGCCTTCGATGCCTGGTACCTCGACGGGCAGCGCATACAATGGAAGCGACTTCCCGTTGATACGGCCTTGCTGAGCGCATTTATCGCTCAGGTATCGGATCCGCGGGCAGCGGTCAACCGGTCGGCTGATCCACAGTTTTTTGCCGATTTTAGCGCAAGGGCACAGGCCCTGTACGACGCCCTGCTTCGTCCGCTGCTACCCCAGGGGAGCCCGCCTGAGCTTTGGATCATCCCGTCCGGGCCGCTGGCGTTCCTGCCTTTTGATTTGTTGCTGACGGGCCCTGCTATAGGCGAAGGTGTAGACTATACCAAGCTGCCTTACCTCCTTCGGCAGACGGCGGTGGCTTACGCCTCTTCGGCTGCTTTATTGATGCACCCTCCCGACAACAGCGAGCAGGCTTATACGGGCCAGTACATAGGGGTGCTACCCGATTACAGCGGGTACGAAGGCCGCTTGGAAACCTTATCGGAAGCCGGAAAGAAGGCGGCAGAAACTGCTGCGGCGCGCTGGCCGGATAGTAGGCTGCTGCTGGCAGAAAGCGCTACGGCGGCCCGATTTGTGCAGGAGGCGCCACATTATGGCATTGTGCACTTCTTTGGCCATGCCGAAGGCGCTGCACCGGGCTGGCTGGCCTTTAGCCGGGAAAATACAGCCGACGATGCCGGCCAGGCCGCGCCCATCGCTCTGCGGCCCAACCCCGAAGACGAGGCCTTGCTGAGCGCCGCCAACCTGCCCCGAGCCTGGTACGCCAGTCTGCTGACCACCGAGCAATTATACCTGTTGCGGCTGCCCATCCAATTGGCGGTGCTCACGGGCTGCCGTACGGGCTGGGGAGAGAGCCATGCCGCCGAAGGCCCTCTGAGTATCAGCCGCGCCTTTCATTATGCGGGCTGCCCCAGCACCCTCATGAGCCTGTGGTATATGCCCGAGGTGGCTACAGCCCGCATGTCGGGGTATTTTTTTGAACAACTGAATGCGCCCGGACGCGGCAAGGCCGAGGCGCTGCGCTTAGCCAAGCTGGCGTACATGGAAAAAGAAGACAAGCATAAACTTCCTTTTTACTGGGCAGGTTTGGTTATCACCGGAGATACCCGGCCGATAACGCCCCCGGCTAAGCGGCCTTATGGGTTGCTGTTGGGCTTGGGCGGCGGGCTGCTGCTGGGCGGATGGCTTTTATTTCGCCGGCGGCAGCTTGGTCAGTAGTTGCTCAGCTTCATCGACATAGGCGTTGCCGGATGAAGCGATGGCTTCCAGCCGTTGTCGGGCTTCGCTTATTTGCTCCAACTGTAGGTAGGCCAGCGCTACATACCATTGGGCTGCGGCGTGAGCGTCGGCGGCTGCGGCGGGAATCTGCGTGATGATCTTCCTGCTCGGCAAGCAAAAGAAG
>CAYOTJ010000042.1:2462-6707 GCA_964406855.1 uncultured Saprospiraceae bacterium | reverse complement strand
GCCATCTGCCTGACCTCTGCGCATTGATTTTGGCGGTAAACGGTTACCAATTGTCGGAATGCCTGGCCCGGGCCCTCGGTCTCTCCACCCAGCAGCGCGCCTACTTCGTAAGGCTTGAGGTAGGCATCGGCTATTGCCTGCGCACTTTCAGGAGTAGCCGGCACTGGTTGAGACGGAGATTCCTGCTGTGGCTGTATTTCATTGGGCTTCCCAGGCAGTAACAAGGCAATAACGATCAGCGCCAGCACTACCGCTATGGCGGCCAACACTACGGATTGCCGTCTTTGTCGGAGGCGTACCTGCCGCAGGGCATTTCGTGTGGCGGTCCTGTCCGATCTTTCTGAAGCATACTGCTTAATGGCATCCTGGGCTGCCTGCGTAATGCGCACCCGCTGCCGGAACGAGGCATCTTCGGCCATGCGCTGTTCTATGGCTGCCCGCTCATCGTCGGGCAGTTGACTGCTCAGGTAGTCTTCAATTACTTGTCGGGTGTCTTTCATTACGTCGTTTTTGGAGTAGTCGAGGCTTACTGATTGATTCGTTTACAAAGACCAATACATACCGGTACGCGCTGCTCGCACAATTTGCGAATGGCATCGTCCAGTAATTTCTTGGCAAAATTGAGGGTTGGCCCTACGGAGTTTATGGTCAGATTGTTTTTGGCGGCCATTTCCTCGTAGGAATATCCCTCGCTCCAGTCGGCCAACAACTCCCGTTTTTTATGGGGCAGTTGCCTCATGGCCATCCGCAGGCATTCCTCCTCATCAGAAGCTTCCGCCGGCCCCTCTGCTGCGGTCTGGGGGGCTTCATCAATTGGAATTATCGGATTAGTCGTTTTTTGCCGGATAAAATCTATACATCGACGATGAAAAATTTTATTGAGGAAGGTACAAAGTCCCGCCTGGCCGTTGTATTTATCCCTTTCGATGGCGCGTATGAGTCCCAGCAGCGCTTCGGTGAAGGCGTCGTCTATGGCTTCGGCGCCCAGCCTCCAATAGCGCCAGCGAGCATAGCTGAGCAGTTTGCGGCTACATCGCTGAACGATGCAGCCTATGGCTTTTTCCCGCTGTAGGCCGCCTGCTTTGAGCATGGCGATCAGCGCGTCATCAGTAAGTTGATGGCAAGATTTGTCCCCTCTTTCGGCCATACCAGACAAGTAGATTAGATGGTGCGTGCTGTTAATGGCGGGCGCTGGCAGGTTCTGGTTGCACCAAAGATAGGCTTTCATGAGAATAATCAAAAAAAAAGCGCACGGATGTTAAGGATTGGAAATTTTGAGTCGACTAAGCCTTGTATAATTGACGCCCATACCCATGTTGTTTTTCCCTTGCCGCCCTGCTTGCCTCCCCAGGACCCTCTTCTTTTGGTTGCTTAGCCCGGCAACCCGGCGCTGGCGCGCCATGCCTAATACCACCGGATAGCCCGGTTTTTGGCAACTACACAAGACATGATTTTAGCCCATCTGGGGGGGCGGCTCTTAATGGGCCGCCCTTTCTTTTTGGGCAATTGTGCTGTTTTTCCGATCTTTGCTCCATTATGGCATCGGAAATCAGAGAATTGATGGTCAACGGCAGAGCCGTGTCGGTGAAGGTTTTCAGAGAGCGGCGCAACTCTGTGCGCATATACATGGGCAAGGAGGGGGTCATTGTGCGGATGCCGCTGGGGCTGGATGCCGAGTTTGAACGCCAACAATGGGCACGTATGACCGACTGGTTAGCCAAACACGACCAAAAGCGGCCCGGTACGCTGGCCCAGTACGAAGAACGAGGCGACTATCGCGATGGCGACGAGCTCTTCATCGGGGGGCGCCGCTTCACCATTCGCGTTGTAGAGGAGGCCCGCAACTCGTATGCCGGCCGGGTTGAAAAGAACGAAATTCTCCTCAGCGTTGCGGCTGGTCAGCCCGAAGCTGCGCGGCGCGAGGCCATGCGCACCCTGCTCAGCCGGCTGATGGCCAAGGTTTTTTTGCCCCATATTAGCGTACGCGTTGTGGAGCTCAACGCCCAATTCTTTCAGAAACCCATCAAAAATGTGCGCCTCAAGTACAACCACAGCAACTGGGGATCCTGCTCCAGCAGCGGCAACATCAACCTCAGCACGCGGCTGCTGTTTGCGCCCCCCGAAGTAATTGACTACGTCATTATACACGAATTGGCGCATCTGGTGGAACTAAATCACTCCGATCGGTTTTGGAAATTGGTGGCTCAGGCTATGCCAGACTACGCCCAGCACGAAAAATGGCTCAATGAGAACGGCCATCGCTGCGATTTTTAGCCTTCGACTGGCTTAGGCTTCCATTGTCGTGCTTATCTTTGTGCCCCATAAAACAATCGACCATGATGACGGCCAACGAAATCCGCCAACGGTATCTGGATTTCTTCCGCGATAAGCAACACAAGATCGTGCCTTCTGCGCCCATTGTCAACCGCGAAGACCCTACCCTCATGTTCACCAATGCGGGCATGAATCAGTTTAAGGACTTTTTCCTGGGTAACGCTACGCCCGACAATCCGCGCATTGCCGACACCCAAAAGTGTATGCGGGTGAGCGGCAAGCACAACGACCTGGAAGACGTGGGCCGCGATGGCACCCACCACACCATGTTTGAAATGCTGGGCAACTGGTCGATTGGCGATTACTTCAAAGACGAAGCGCTCACCTGGTCGTGGGAACTGCTCACCGAAGCCTATGGCATCGACCCCAGCCGCCTCTATGCTACCGTTTTTGGCGGCGACCCCGGCGAAAACCTCCCTGCCGACGACGAAGCCAAGGCCATCTGGTCGCGCTTCCTGCCGGCCGATCGCATTCTCTATGGCAGCAAGAAAGACAACTTCTGGGAGATGGGCGATACCGGCCCTTGCGGCCCCTGCTCGGAAATCCACGTAGACCTGCGCAGCGACGAAGAGCGCGCCCAACTGCCGGGCCATGAGCTGGTGAACAAAGACCACCCCCGCGTCATCGAAATCTGGAACAATGTATTCATCCAGTTCAACCGCAAAGCCGACGGCCAATTAGAGCTGCTACCCGCCAAGCACGTCGATACAGGTATGGGTTTTGAGCGCCTCTGTATGGTGCTCCAAGGCAAAACGGCTACTTACGATACTGATATTTTTACGCCCCTCATCCGCTTCATCGAGCAGGTGTCGGGCAAAAGCTACACCGCCAGCTACGAACCCTCAGCCAAGAGCGATATGGCCATGCGCGTGGTAGCCGACCACATTCGGGCCGTAGCCTTTACCGTTGCCGACGGCCAACTGCCCGGCAACTCCGGGGCGGGCTATGTGGTGCGCCGCATCCTGCGCCGCGCCGTTCGCTATTATTACTCTTTCCTCGACATCCGCGAGCCTTTCCTGTATCGGCTCATTCCGATACTGGCCCGCGAAATGGGCGGTTTCTTCCCCGAGCTCCCCGCCCAACAAGATCAACTCTCGCGCATCATTGAGGGGGAAGAAAAAGCCTTCCTGCATACCCTGGAAAATGGATTGCGCCGCTTTGAAGACCTGCAAGTAGTAGACAACGACCTCATCCGGGGCGAAGATGCCTTCGACCTCTACGATACCTATGGCTTCCCCATCGACCTCACCCGCCTGTTGGCGGCTGAAAAAGGTCTTCGCGTAGACGAAGCGACCTTTGAGCAGGCCCTGCAACGCCAAAAAGAGCGCTCGCGGGCCGATGCCGCTAAAGAAGTGGGCGATTGGACGGTGCTGCTGGAAGGCGAGGGCGTAACCTTTGTGGGCTATGATCGCCTCAGCGTAGACGGCGCAAAGGTGGTGAAGTATCGCACCGTGAAGACCAAAGGGCAGGATGCCTACCAATTGGTGCTCAACCAAACGCCCTTCTATGCCGAAAGCGGCGGCCAGACGGGGGATACCGGCGAACTCTATGTGGGCGCCCAGCGCCTGAGCGTGCTCGATACCCAGAAGGAAAACGATCTGGTGATCCATGTAGTAGATCAACTGCCGGATAATCCTGCGCTGCCCGTGAGCGCGCATGTAGATGCCGCCCGCCGCCAGGCCATCTCCTGCCACCACAGCGCCGTGCACCTCATGCACGCCGCACTGCACGAAGTATTGGGCAGCCACGCCCTGCAAAAGGGCCAGGATGTGACCGACGAGCGCCTGCGTTTCGACTTCTCCCACTTCCAGAAGACGACCGACGAAGAGCTGGCTCGCATCGAGGCTCGGGTAAACCAGAAAATACGCGAAAACATAGCCCTCGAAGAGCGCCGCGCCGTGCCCATAGAGG
>CAYOTJ010000042.1:0-2452 GCA_964406855.1 uncultured Saprospiraceae bacterium | reverse complement strand
AAATACGGCGAGTCGGTGCGCATCATCACTTTTGATCCCGGCTTCTCCCGCGAGCTCTGCGGGGGTACCCATGTGCCTGCCACCGGCGAGATCGGCCTTTTTAAAATTGTATCCGAAGGCGCCGTAGCCGCCGGTATACGCCGTATAGAAGCCGTAGCCGCCCGCGCGGCAGAGGCTTATGTGAATGGCGAATTAGCCGAGCTCTACGAGGTGCGCCAGGCCTTGCGCCAGCCGCAGCATACCCTGAAGGCCGTTGAGGCCCTGCAAGAGGAAGTGAAGCAACTGCGCCGCGAAAAAGAACAGCTACAGGCCGCTCAGGCCGCCAATCTGAAAGGCGAGCTCATGCAGCGCATGGAAGCCCACAACGGCTACCAACTGCTGGCCGCCCGCGTGCCCGTCGCAGATGCCAATGCGGTGAAGAACTTGGCCTACCAGATTGAAAAAGAGGCCGCTCCGGCCGTAGTGCTGCTGGGCAGCGAGAGCGAAGGCAAACCGCTGCTGACCCTCATCATTAGCAAAGAACTAACGGAAAATAACGGCCTCAATGCCGGCCAACTCATCCGCGATCTGGCTAAGGACATCCAGGGCGGCGGCGGCGGCCAACCGTTCTTTGCTACCGCAGGCGGCAAAGACAGCGCCGGCCTCGATCGGGCGCTGAGCCGACTGAAGGGGCTGCTGTAAGAAGGGGCGTGAAAACAATAATTTTACTCCAGAGATAAACCCAATAGAATGTATTTGGGTTTTATCTTAAAATAATTGGGATGGAGATCCGGACAGACATAAGGTTGGGCGATTGTAAAGATGTTTTAAAAACTTTACCTGAAAATTCGGTAGACCTGATTTTTACTTCGCCTCCTTATGCCGACCAACGTAAAAGCACCTATGGCGGCATCCAGCCCCATAAGTACGTCGAGTGGTTCCTACCCATTTCGGAAGAGCTGCTTCGCGTGTTGAAACCAACGGGCACATTTGTGCTGAATATTAAAGAAAAGGTGGTTGAAGGAGAGCGCAGCACTTATGTGATGGAGCTCATCTTAGAAATGAGGAAGCAGGGTTGGTTATGGACGGAAGAGTTTATCTGGCATAAAAAAAATTGCTATCCTGGTAAATGGCCCAATCGCTTTAGAGATGCCTGGGAAAGGCTACTTCAGTTTAATAAAGACAAGAAGTTCAATATGTATCAGGAGGAGGTCATGGTACCTATGGGGGATTGGGCAAAATCGAGGCTAAAAAACTTATCCAATACCGATAAAGTAAGGGATGAGTCGAAAGTTGGCAGCGGTTTTGGCAAGAATATATCCAATTGGCTCGATAGAGACAAGGCCTTCCCTACCAATGTACTGCACCTAGCTACCGAGTGTAGCAATAAAAGCCATAGCGCAGCCTTTCCTGAAGGTTTACCAGCGTGGTTTATCAAGCTATTCACCCAACCTGGCGATACTGTGCTCGATCCATTTATGGGTTCAGGTACTGCCAATTTGGCGGCCCAACGGATGCTTCGGAATTCCATAGGCATTGAGTTACTCCCTGAATACTATAACTTGGTATACGAGCAGGTAGAGCCAACCAAATTAGTTTTATTTGAACCAGAGCAAGAATATGAACCCACTAAGACTTGAGGAAGTAACACAATACGTTGAGGAAAACATCAGCGTATTCCACGAAAAGCGCATAGCTCGGTTGGAAGAGTTCAAACTCAGCACTGTACTAAGGGAAAAAAATCCCTACTTATTATTTAAAGCAAAATACCTCTTAACAGCCGAGCAAATCGTCAGAGGACTTGCTGACGCCTTTATATCATCTAATGAAGAAACCATCTTTGGGGACTGGCTCGAAGGTTTGGCCATTTTTATTAATAAGAAAGTTTATGGGGGCCAGAAATCAGGTATTACAGGTATCGATTTGGAATTTGACAAGGATGGGATAAGGTACATTGTAAACATTAAGTCGGGGCCCAACTGGGGGAATAGTAGCCAGATCAAAAAAATGGAGGCTGACTTTAAATCGGCCAAACGCACCCTCAGAACCAGTAATTCCCAACTTAACGTAGTGGCCGTCAATGGTTGTTGTTATGGCCGGGATAATCATCCAGACAAAGGGGATTATTACAAGTATTGCGGACAAAGGTTTTGGCATTTCATTTCAGGAAGCGATAGCCTCTATCAAGACATCATTGAGCCGCTTGGGCATAATGCTCAAGCCAAAAACGAGGCCTTCCAGGTCTCTTACGGCAGCATGATTAATAAATTCACGCACGAGTTTGTCACGGACTTCTGTGATGCCGAAGGGCGAATCAACTGGGAAAAGCTTGTCGCATTTAATTCTGCCGAAGAGCAAGGGGAATAAAGACCATTAGATTTATAAAGTCTTATTACCACTACGGCCAAAGCGCCCCACGTCGCTGCGGAGCCGCGTGAGGGGGTGCAGCGGTATGCGTGAGGCACGAGCGCAT
>CAYOTJ010000041.1:10393-13137 GCA_964406855.1 uncultured Saprospiraceae bacterium | reverse complement strand
GAGAACGGGCCTGACGGCAAGCCTGAAATCCACTATTGCCGCATTTGGATGAAGTTACTCCCAAAACGAGGACGAAAGCGGTTCTTTGACAAAGAACTTTATGCTCAACGATATAAGTGTGAAACAACTTTTGCCTGGCAGGACAAATTCAGGCGCGTGCTAGTCCAATATGAATGGTATCAGCACCTCTTTCTCGGATTCAACCTCCTCGCATTAACCCTCATTAGCCTGCGGCATGTTCACTGAAGAAAAGCTGCAACTGGCTCAGTTAAAGATAACGTGAGCATGGGCTACGTAGACGCGCTTAGTCGGCTATGTGAGACCACGCATTGTTCTCGGTTAATTTTTTTTATCTCTGTATTGTTCAAAAAATGGCAAATCAGGCTCGTATACTATTTTCGAAGTCACTCCAAGTTCAACCCTTTCAAACATTTCCACAAGTTTATCGCCGTCAATAAGTTCAAGTTTTATATTTGATTTTTCAATTTCTATAGCTGCCTTTGCAAAGGAACCTGTAGTAATTAATAGCCCTTTTTCAACACTTCTTTTGTTAGTTTCCATTACACCAATAAACGCTTGTACTTTTTCAGTCGGTACAGTACCATGATATCGTTTGCACTGAAAAAAAACACTTAAATTTACGAAGGGATTTAATTTTAAAGTTGCATATCCATCAATCCCACCATCGTGAGAGCGTTGTGTAATCTCGATATTTTCAAAATCGTATTCCCTTAATAGCCTACCACATAAATGTTCAAAGCCTGTTGGCGAGAGGTTTTGTAATACCTCGATTAAGGTAGGCTTAAGGTTTGTGTTAGGGTTTTCAGGTTCACTTTCTTCCTGTATCTCAATTGCCTTTTCTGCCTCTTTATCAATACTTTCTAAGGTTTTGCTTTCTCTTAGATCTTGAAAAATCTTAACCCATTTTATGAAAATATCATGTCCTTGTTTTTCAGTTAATTTTGTATTCCAACCTTTAGGGCTAAGAGTCCAAACTCCGTGTTTAGATGATGCAAGTAGTTCTTCCCAAACCAAATACTGTCTAGCCCAAGCTAACTGATTTTGAAATTTCAATACTCCTGACTTTTCATACCTTGCTGTTAATACTTCATCTGGCAAATTATATTTTTCTCCAATCAAGCGTGTTATCTCTTTAGGTTTTGCAGAGCCTCCTAGTTCACGCAGCGTATCCAAAATTGGCCCAAGCCATTTCACAAACTCTGTTCTGCCATTTTTTTTCTTACTCATTTTGTCTGTATTTTATTACCGAGAACTATGGTTTCCCGCAACTCCCACATATCTCCAGTTGCGTGAAAACCCGCTTTATCGCCTGTCTTGTTGCGGGAAGCCAACTAAATTCGGGTTGTCCTCCTGCACCTCCCCCAAAACTTCCCAACAACAAAAAATGCGGATACGCAACACACAAGCTGCCTATCCGCATAGCGGGTGGGGTAGGAAAACAAGTGTTTGGCGTGGTTAGTGCTCAAGGTTCGGTAGTTTAGTGTCTTAGGCAAATATAAAGGAGTTCTGCAATTTTTCCAAATAAGTGTCGCTTTTTTAGGCGCTTTTGGGAGCGCCGCCCGGCGGCCGGGGGGATAGCTCAAAACGGCTTACCCACCCCTTCACCGCTCACCCTTCGCTCACGGCTCACTCCCCTGCGCAGCCCCTCCGTTCACCCTTCACCGCTCACGGCTCACTCCGCTGCGGCAGCCCGGGCGAAGGATGGGAGCGGTATGGCCTCGCCCCCCTCAGGGCGGGGCCATAAGAGCGGACAGCCTGACCCCGCGCGCCTTGCCCAACCCTGCCGCGCCTTAGGCGCCATGTGGATGCCTGGCGCGCGGGGGCGCCCCCAAAAAATAAAAATTCGTATATTGGCGCAAAATGACTTGTTGACGATGATGCGCTACGCTTTTATTGCCATAGTTCTGCTGCTGTTGACGGCTGCCTGTCGGGCGCCGCTGGGGTATACGGAAACTCTATGGATGCCGCCGCCGCAGGAGGCGGCGCCGCCGACTACTGCCCGCCGCGGCGCGCCGGCTAATGCGGAGGCCTATGAGCCGGATACGGCCCACTTGGACCATACGCCCATAAAGTACATACGGGTGAATGTGCACTGGATGAACAATGCGGCTAAGACGGCCAACCTCGACGACTGGCGGGCGGTGAACTACACCAAGGGCATGATACACGCGGCTAACTATGCCCTGGAGAACAACCGCGCCATGTGGCTGCCCTACGGCAACGAGACGCCGCTGCTGCCTACCCGATTCCGGTATGTGCTGACGGGCCGGCCCGACGACCCCAATGACGACGGCATTTATTTCCATTACGACGATACGCTCTACTACTATGTGCACATTGGGCGGCGGAACGCCAACTACTCGTCGCGGCGGGTGGTGGATAAATATGGCGTGCAATTGGATACGGTGCTCAACCTCTTTGTGATGCCCTACCATGTAGATAGTATGTATGCGCCCAACTTCAGGGGCGAGCAGGTGGGCGTGGCCTTGGGCAATGCCGTAAAAATTGCAGGGCCGTGGCTGCGCATGTGGGGCCAAGACCCCGAGAGCTACTGGCAAACACGGGGCAACATCAACCATGAGGTAGGGCATATATACGGGCTGGCCCACGCCTGGAATACCAACGACGGCTGCGACGATACCCCGCGCCACTCGCAGAAGTGCTTCAATAAGGATAGCGGGCCGGGCTGCGATACGCTGACCTCTAACAACGTAATGGACTAC
>CAYOTJ010000041.1:0-10383 GCA_964406855.1 uncultured Saprospiraceae bacterium | reverse complement strand
GTCGGCCAAAACCCGCCGGCTGCTGCAACCCAACTGGTGTACGCTGCACCCCGATCGCACCATTTGGGTGGCCGATACGGTGGTGTGGCGCGGCGCCAAAGACCTGGAAGGCGAACTGACGATAATGCCCGGCGGCCGATTGGTGGTGCAGAACCGGGTATCGCTGCCGGCGGGGGCGCGGATCATAGTAGAGCCCGGAGGCGAGCTGGCGCTGGAAGAGGGCGCCCGGCTGCACAACGCCTGCGGCGATACCTGGGCCGGCGTGGTGATACGCGAAAAAAATGGCTTAGCCGGTCGGGTGAGCAGCGCGGGGCGGGTAACGGTCGAAAATTTTTCGCATCAAGAAAACAGATAATATTTACAAAACCATCATGTCACAAAAAGATCAATATACACCTTCTTGATTATGTCGGTTGCATTACATTTGCGGGGTAGTCTGTGATACAAGTTTGGGAAATAAAATTATGCCTTTGAGGCAAGAGGGGTTTCATATCACGTGTATAGATTTAGCCTGAACAGTTACATATCACAAACTACTTTAAGGTAAGTTTTTACCGGCTGGAGCGTTCCAGCCGGTTTTTTTATTTTTGGGCTTTGGGTCAGGGGGTGCTTACGGATACCGGCAACACCTTGCCATTAAAAAAGTGGTGGCCCTGGGTGAGAAACCAGGCTGCAAGCCGGCCCATGTCGTGGCTTTGTACGGGGGCCTGATAGCCGGGAAAGGCTTCGGCCAGCATTTCCGTCTGTACGGCGCCGAGGGCCAGGGCGTTTACCCTTATATTTTTGCTTTTCAGCTCTTCGGCTAAGCATTCCGAGAGGTTGGCCAAGGCGGCTTTGCTGGCGCTATAAGCCGAGAGGCCGGGGAATTTGCTGCTGCCCTGAAAGCCGCCCATGCTGCCGACGTTGAGGATGTGGGCTGGATCGGCAAGCCGGGGCAGCAAGGTGCGGATGAGTGAAACGGGGCCAAAAACATTGACTTCGAAGAGCCGGCGCCAGTCGGCATCTGAAAGTTCTTCAAAGGGTTTGTTGATGAGCAGGCCGGCATTGTTGAGCAGGCCGTGGATGGGGCCAAATGGCTCTACCCAATCGAGCAGCCTCGGGGGGTCTGGCCGGGCCAGATCGTAGGCGAGGTAATGCACAGCTTCCCGGCCCGTGAGTTGGCGGGCGTGTTGGGCGAGCTTGTGCAGGCCTTCGGTCTGGCGGCTCAGGGCCAGGACGGTGGCATGGGGGTCTTGGGCCAAGGCCAAGGCGGCGTCGTAGCCGATGCCCCGGCTGGCGCCGGTAATGAGGTATTGCATGAATAAAAAGGCTCGTTTATCGGATAAATACGGTCATAAGAATATAAACCTGCGCTGGATTGTTCACTGACGGTCTTTGGCCAATGTCACAAATTTGGAGGTCGGAGTTGCATTTCACGTATGGCGCCCCGGCTTTGCCAGGCCTGCCAGGTTGCTTCGGCTACGGCATCGGCGGAGAGCAAAGTGGCGGGGTCTACGCCCGAGCCCTCCCAGGAGCTGGTGTAGGTAGCGCCGGGGTGGATGATGGTCGTGAGGAGGGGCGAATGGGCCAATTGTTGCTCGAGGCCCCGATGCCAGCCTGCGAGGGCATATTTGCTGATGGTGTAATTATCGACGCCCGGAGGGAAGTCATAAACTGCCACCGAGCCGATGGTGATGATGTGGCCGCGGCCGGCGGCCCGCATGAGCGGCAGGACGTGCCGGGTGAGGCGGTCGGCGGCTAAAAGATTGATGGCGAGGAATTGTTCGAGCTGATCGGGGGAGGCGTCTAAGCCGCCGGGAGCAAAGGCGCCTACGTTGTGCACCAGCACCGAGGGTATACAATCGTCTTGTTGAAGTAGCCGGGCAAATTGGGCCACCCCATCGGGCTGCGCCAGGTCGGCGGGCAGGGTGTGCAGGGCCTGCCCCGGAAAATGCAATCGCCAGTATTGTTGCATGGCGTCTAAGTCGGCAGCGCTGCGAGCGGCAACGGCTGCGTCAAAGCCTTCAGCGGCAAATTTTTTGGCTATGGCCAAGCCTATGCCGCGGGCGCCGCCGGTGATGGCAATACAAGGATGTGGCGGTTTTTCCATTTTCCCCAATCTTTTTGGTTAACTTTGCGCCCCGGACAAGCCGCCATACCCACCCCGGGGCAGCCAGGTGGATATTACAGGCAGAAATTGTTGCAAAAGAAATGATCATCACCCGTTTTTTATACCATTTTGGCCGATATTTTCAGCTATTGGGCCGTTCGCTTGGCCGACCGGAGAATTACGCCATGTATTACCGGGAGACCACGCGCCAAATGAACGACATCGGGGTGGGCTCGTTGGTCATCGTTGTGCTCATCTCCATATTCATTGGAGCGGTTACGGCGGTGCAGTTTGCCTATCAGTTGCAGGAGAGCTTTGTGCCCCGCTACTACATCGGCTATATTGTGCGCGACAGTACCATCATAGAGCTGGCGCCCACCATCACCTGCTTGGTATTGGCGGGCAAAGTGGGCTCCAACTTAGCGGCCGAGCTGGGGGGAATGCGCCAAAAAGAGCACATTGACGCCATGGAGATCATGGGCGTAAATACGGCCGGCTATTTGGTGCTGCCTAAGATTATTGCGGCCGTTGTGGTTATCCCGATGCTGGTGGCCATTGCCGCTTTCCTGAGCATTGTGGGCGGGTACATTGCCGCCGTGCCTACGGGCTTGCTGTCCGACTCGGAATACATCTTAGGCGTTCGCTCGTTTTTCCTGCCCAACAACATCAACCTGATGTTTACGAAGGCCATCGTGTTTGCCTTCCTGCTCACCTCGGTATCTTGTTATCAGGGTTACTTTGTAAAGGGGGGCAGCATAGAGCTGGGCAAGGCCAGCACCAACGCCGTGGTGTTCAGCGACATCCTCATTCTGCTGTTCGATTACCTCATCGCCGCCGTATTTACGTAGCCATCGCCAACCCACAACCATGATCAGAACAGAAAATCTGAAGAAAAAATTCAACGAACAGGAGGTGCTCAAGGGCATCAGCGCCGAGTTTTTGGACGGCCGCACCAACCTGATCATCGGCCGGTCGGGGGCGGGCAAAACGGTGCTGCTCAAGCTGCTGGTAGGCTTGTTTGGCCCCACCGACGGCAAGGTATTCTACGACAACGTCGACTTTTTTGCCCTTAACCGCCGCGATATGCGGGCTATGCGCATGAAGGTGGGCATGCTCTTTCAGGCATCGGCTCTGTTTGATTCGCTCACCGTGGAAGAGAATGTGCGCTTCCCCCTTGATATGTTCACCACCATGACGGCCAAGGAGAAGCTGAACCGCGTAAACTTCTGTCTGGAGCGCGTCAACCTCAATGGCGCCAATAAAAAATACCCCTCCGAAATCAGCGGCGGCATGCAAAAGCGGGTGGGCATTGCCCGGGCCATCGTGCTCAACCCCGCCTACCTGTTTTGCGACGAGCCCAACTCAGGCCTCGACCCCAAAACGGCCATCGTCATCGACGACCTCATTCACGACATTACGGTTGAGAACAACATCACCACCGTCATCAACACCCACGATATGAACTCGGTAATGGGCATTGGCGACAACATTGTACTGCTGTACGAGGGCTCCATTGCCTGGAATGGCAGCAAAGATCAGGTGCTGAGCAGCGATAACGAGATACTCAAGGACTTCATCTTCGCCAGCCCTTTCCTGCAAGACCTGCGCGAAGCTGCTCTGGCGCGGGAGCGCCGCTCGGGCGAGGGTTAATAGCGTTGGTAAATGGCGTCGATACCCGCCGCCAACTGCCGATCGAGTTCCGTCACTACATCGCCTGCATCGTGCGTTGAAAGGGCAATGTGCACCCGGTTGTAAACGTTGCTCCAACTGGGGTGATGGTTCATCTCCTCCGCCAAAAAAGCCACTTCGGTCATAAAGGCAAAGGCCTGCCGAAAGTGGGCAAACTGGAACGAAGCCTGCAACTGCCGGTCTTTTTCAACCCATACTGCTGATGACATGATAAGGCATTTTTGCACAGGAAACGGCCATCGCGCCCTTTTTGTTCTGGCGGCCTGCTGCTGGCTCATCCAACTGCCCGCTCAGCAGCGCCGCTTTCGGCTGCCGCCCGAGTTGGTGGAGGTCTCAGGCTTGGTTGTGGTGTCCCCCGACAGCCTCTGGTGGCATAACGATGGCGGCGACCAAGCCCGGCTGCTGCTCACCGACGGCCGGGGCCGGCTGTTGCATACCGTTGCGCTGCCCGGCGCCGTCAATCGCGACTGGGAGGACCTGACCATAGACCCTGTAGGGCGGCTCTACATCGGCGATTTTGGCGACAACCGCCGCAGCCGCAACGACCTCGCCATCTACCGCTACCACCCCCATACGGGCGCTCTCGATTCTTTCCGTTTCAGTTATCCCCAAGATCGGCATTACGATGTAGAGGCCTTCTTTTGGCATCGCGACTCGCTCCACCTCTTCACCAAAGACCGGCTGTCGGGTTTGGCATTCACCACCCATCACTTTGCGCTGCCCGACCACAGCGCTGCCCCTGTGGTTGCCCAATGGCGGGACAGCCTCAACCTGCGGCGGCGCGTGGTGACGGGCGCCGCCCTACGCGCTCAGGGTGGCGAGGTCGCTTTGGTGGCCTATAACTTTGGCCGATGGCTGGGCTTTATTCCGCACTCCTCGGCCAGTCTTTTTGTGCTCAGCGATTATCCCGACGGGCGCTATCTGCGCGGACAGGTGCGCCGCCGGCGCATGAGCTGTATTATAGCTACCCAGTACGAGTCGGTCGATTTTATACCCAATAGCCCCTTTGTGCTGACGGCTTCCGAAAAAACACTGTTCATTCCGGCTAAGGCGCGCCGTTTTCGCCTACGCGCACTCCGGCGCTGATGCTTTTCCCGGCGATAGCGACATCGGCCACAAAATAATACGGAGCGGCATTTGGAGTGCTTATACACGGGCGTTTCAGGCGACGGAAGCCCGGCTGATAATAGCGCCCGAATGGCGAACTACCAATAGGGCAAAAGCACTATCTTTGTCGGTACGCGAAAAAAGACCAGTACTTTGGCCAGACCAAAAAAACATACCGACAGCGAGCAGGCCGGGCAGCCGGATGTAGCCCAGGCCGACGGGGCCAAGGTAACGCCCCTGATGCAGCAGTACTTCAAGGTGAAGAGTAAGCACCCCGACGCGATTTTGCTGTTTCGGGTGGGCGACTTCTATGAAACCTTCTCAGCAGATGCGGTAGTGACCTCCAAGGTGCTGGGCATAGTGCTAACGAGCCGCAACAATGGCGGCAGCGATATAGAGCTGGCGGGCTTTCCGTTCCATGCCCTCGACATGTACCTGCCCCGGCTGGTGCGGGCGGGTTACCGGGTGGCTATCTGTGAGCAATTAGAGAAGCCCTCGCCCCAAAAGAAGATCGTGCGCCGGGGCGTAACGGAAATTGTAACGCCCGGCTTAGTGGTTGACGATAAATTGCTGGATCACAAGACCAACAACTATTTGGCCAGTTTGTATATCGGCAGGCACGGACAACTCGGCTTGGCCTTTTTAGACCTCTCCACCGGCGAGTTTCTGGTTTGTGAGGGCGACTGGGCCTACATCGATAAGTTGTTGCAGAGCTTTAACCCCAGCGAGATCATTTTTTCAAAAGACAAGCGCAAGGAATTTGAGAAGCGCTACGGCGATCGCTTCTATGTATTCACCCTCGACGAATGGGTGTACAGCCCCGACTACGCCCGCGAAAAGTTACTGAGTCAGTTTGAGGTACAAAGTCTTAAGGGCTTTGGCGTAGAAGAGATGGAATTGGCCCAATTAGCTGCCGGCGCGGTGCTGCATTATTTAGAAACCACCGAAAACCGAAACCTGCGCCATATTTTAGCCATCAGCCGCATACAGCCCGATCGGTACGTGTGGCTCGACCGGTTTACGATACGCAACTTAGAGCTCATCAGCAGCACCCATGAAACGGGTTCGCCCCTGCTGCGCATCCTCGACCAAACGGTATCGCCCATGGGCTCGCGCCTGATGCGCAAGTGGATTGTATTGCCCCTGCGCCACGAGCGCGAAATTCAGGCTCGGCTGGATGTAGTTCGTTTTTTCCTGAATGGGCAGGAAAACGCCGATGAGTTGCGCCACCTCATTCGGTTAGTCGGCGATCTGGAACGCCTCATCTCCAAAGTCCCGCTGGGCAAGATCAATCCGCGCGAAGTAGTACAACTTCGACGCTCGCTTGAGGCCATAGACCCTATGAAGCAACTCCTGGCGGATAGCGGCAGCGACTATTTGGGCAAGGTGGCAGAATCGCTCAATCCCTGCCCCAAGTTGCGGGAACTCATTGGCCGACAAGTTGTGGAAGAGCCGCCCGTAAACCTGTCGAAAGGCGGCGTCATTGCCGACGGCTACTCGGCCGAGCTCGACGAACTGCGCAACATCATCAACAACGGCCGCGACTTGCTGGTAGAAGTACAGCAACGCGAAATAGAACGCACGGGCATCAGCAGCCTTAAGGTGGGCTTCAACAATGTATTCGGGTACTACTTAGAGGTGACCAACAAGTACAAGGATCAGGCGCCAACCCATTGGATACGCAAACAAACCTTAGCCAACGGGGAGCGCTACATCACCGAGGAACTCAAGGTGCTGGAAGATAAAATCCTGCATGCCGAAGAGCGCATCCTCGATCTGGAGGCTCAGCTCTTCGAACAATTGGTATTGAGCTTAGCCGACTACATACAGCCCATCCAACACAATGCCGGCCTCATTGCGCGGCTCGACTGTCTGCTGGCCTTCGCTTCCGTGGCCCGCAAAAACAACTACTGCCAACCGGAGATCAACGACTCTTTAGTCATCGACATCAAAGAAGGGCGGCACCCCGTCATCGAGCAACAACTCCCGTTGGGCGAGAGTTATGTGCCCAACGACGTCTATCTCGACTGCGACGAGCAGCAAGTGCTCATGATTACAGGCCCTAATATGGCTGGTAAATCGGCTCTGCTCCGGCAAACGGCGCTCATCTGCCTTATGGCTCAGATGGGCAGTTTTGTGCCCGCGCGCGAGGCGCGCATTGGCGTTGTCGACAAGGTGTTTACGCGGGTGGGCGCCAGCGACAACATTTCCAGTGGAGAGTCGACCTTCATGGTAGAGATGAATGAAACGGCCAGCATCATGAATAACATCTCCGATCGGAGCCTTATCCTGCTGGATGAAATTGGCAGGGGCACCAGCACCTACGACGGCATCAGCATTGCCTGGTCGATCGCCGAGTACCTGCACAACAACGGCAATGCGAAGCCCAAGACCCTTTTTGCCACCCACTACCACGAGCTCAACGAATTGGCCAATACTTTTCCGAGGATCAAAAATTTCACGGTTGCTGTGCGGGAAGTAGGGCAAAAAGTCATCTTCCTGCGCAAGCTGGCGCCGGGCGGCAGCCAGCATAGTTTTGGCATTCATGTGGCCCGCATGGCGGGTATGCCCCGCGCCATCGTAGAACGCGCAGCCAGCATTCTGGAACAGTTGGAGCAAAAGTCAATTGCCGCCGCGCCTGAGGAAAACTCTGGCAAACCGCAGGTGACGCCGCCTCCTACGCGCCAGATTGCCCCGGAGGCTTTTCAGTTGAGCATCTTCGAGACCGTCGACCCCGCCGTAGGACGAATTAAGGCCGAGCTCAAGGAGCTCGACCTTAACAGCATGACGCCCATCGATTGTATGATGAAGCTGCATACCCTGAAAAGTATGCTGGAAAAAGAAGACTAACTACTCTGCAAAGACGGCAATACCGAAGTAACAGGGGTTGTTGCCGCAGTCGTACATCGTAACGCGGAAGGAGAACGTACCCGTCCATCGGGGCGTAACCTCCATAATGGGGTAATCGTCTTCGGTCTCGTCGCAGTCGATCTGGTTGCCGTTTTCATCCCACATACACAGGTCAATGTCCTCGCAGTCGTTGTCGCAAACGGCTACAATCTTATAAGTCACGCCTTTGCGGAGGGTGATGTTGTAGCTGTCGGTTTCATCTTCGTTCAGGTAGTCCACTTCAAAATCGTGGGATTTGCTGTAGCCCTCATTGAGCATGAGCTCGGAAATGGCCACCAGTTGGTCGTATACCGACGACTGCTGGGCCAATGCCTTGTTGGGGGCGAGTACGGCCGCTAAGCAAAACAAAACAACAGCGGCCCTGGCGGAACTAATCAAGCGTGATTTCATATTAAGGTGGTTTAGTGACTACAGCGATCAGGTAAACAGAAAAAGCGCCGAAGCCGTTGATGCGGCTTAGCTCGGCGCTTTTGTAATTTTTAGTAGCGGGGCTTCTTTTTACCAGCCCCACAAGCTGCTAATTGAGGCTGTTTTCAGCCCCTTGACTCGTCTTCATCATCGAATTCGTCGCCGTCGTTATAGGCGAACAGATCGAGATTTTCGTCATCATCTTCATCGTCCTGATAGGCTATGCGAGTGTACTTGTACTTCTCGCGGCCGGGCGGTTGAAGTTTAGCAGGTCGGCGCAAGAACTCGCTGCTATTCATGCTGGGTTCTTGCCGCTTAAGTTTGTTGGCGCCACTTTTCATGGTTCCAAAAGATTAGTTAATTTATGACAAATAAAAGAAATAAGGAATGCGCCTGATAAAGACGCCCCTTTTAAGCTATTAATCTTCGCTATCGTCGTCGTCGGCCTCGTCGGGCATATCGTCGGCGAATTCATCATAATCGTCATCATCAATGTCAGACATATCGTCGGCCAGGTCGTCAGCTACGTCGGAGGCATCAATGCGTTTGAGGTCGGGGATAAAATCTTCGGAAGTTGAAAAATCCTCTTCTTCCTCTTCATCGCCTACCACAGAAGACTTGCCGGGGCCGCTACCCGTTTTGCGGATTACGCGGGTGATGATCTTCGAGGAAGCTGCCGGGGGAGTAGCCTTGGTCGTCTTTTCGGCGGCGTCTTCCTCTTCCTCTTCACGGCCGGCCACGCGGGCGGGCGCCTGCTCCATTTGTTTGCCATGAAGGCTTTTGGTAGTAGTAGGCACCGCTAAGAGCCGCTTCTTGTCAATCAACTCGCCGGTGATGGTGCAAATGCCATAGGTTTTGTTCTTGATGCGGATGAGGGCGTTTTCGAGGTCCTGGATGTACTTGCGCTTGCGGATGGCCATGTTATTGAGCATCTCCAGATCGCTGGCTACGCTGCTGTCGTCCATATAATCATTGCCGAAGTCGCCTTCTAAGCTTTCGGTGATATCGAGAATCTGAGAACGCAAATCGTCCAGTTCTTCCTGTGCCTTCCTGAGGCGGTCTAATATTACCTCCCGAAACTCGTCCAAATCGTTATCAGAGTAACGAACCACAGTTATGTTCGACATAGTTGAGTCGTTTGAAATAGTTGTTCAAATTTAGGAACAAAATGGATTCATAATAGCGCCAAACCGATAAAAAGGAAAATTTTTTTGACAACGTTTGCCGGTTTCCCCCCGGTTGCTTCTTTATTGGCGCAATATTGCAGTAATTTTATGAGATTTCAAAAAATTTAGGCATGGTCGCTGCGCTCGATGAGCGCGTGCCGATAAGCATTAAAAATATTGCTTTTAGACACAAAGCCCACGTAGCGCTCCCCGTCTACGACGGGTAAATTCCACGCCTGAAAATAGTCAAATTTTTCCATGACCCGATTCATAGGCTCATTAACGTCTACGATAGCGGGCGGATTGTGCATCACATCGGCAATGACAACGGTATCATACTGGGCGGTATTGAACATCAGTTCGCGCACATCGTCCAGCAATACCACGCCCAGAAACTGCCCCCCGTCGGGGTCGGTTACCGGAAAAACGCTGCGTTTCGACTGAGCGATTATCTTAACGAAATCACCTAATTTTTGTTTCGGGTGCACGGGCGTAAAATTTTGCTCTACCAGGGAGCCTATCTCTAAGTCTTTGAGAATGTGCCAATCGCGCTCGTGATTCGGCGCCCACAAGCCCTTAAAAGCCAGCTCGCGGGTAAATGTGCTGTGCGGCTCAAAATACAACGAGATAAAATACCCCAGCGCCGACACCAACATCAGGGGCACAAAAAGCGCATACCCCCCTGTAATCTCGGCTATGAGGAAGACGCCCGTAAGCGGCGCCTTAAAAACGCCGCTCAGCAGGCCGGCCATGCCGGCCACAATAAAATTGGGTTCCCGCAATTGGGCCCACCCCAGTTGCTGGGCTGCCTGAGCAAAAACAAACCCCCATAGGGCGCCCGTAAACATGGTAGGCGCAAATTTGCCGCCCGCGCCGCCGGCCGCTATGGTCACCGAGGTGGCCGCTGCCTTGGCCAGCACCAGCGCCGCCGCAAAGCCGATGATCAGCCAGGGCTCGTCGGCAAACCAATAAAACAGGCCATGATCGAGCACTGCTGCCGGCCGGCCCTGTAGC
>CAYOTJ010000040.1:12586-13285 GCA_964406855.1 uncultured Saprospiraceae bacterium | reverse complement strand
CCGGCCAAGGGATGGAAGCGGTATGGGGCCGCAAGGGGGTGGATATTCTTTTGACAAACAACTTATTGCGGCCCCATGAGAGCGTACAGCCCGGCGCCGCCCGTGGTGATAAAGGAAGTAAGTGATGCGCGGCGTGGCCCCAAAAAGAAAAAAATCAGGACTTTAGGGTTTCGAGGAGCTGGTACATTTCGCCGTTGCGGGAGATGAGGGCGCCTTGTTGCATGTAGTTAAATATCTCGCGCTTGCGGGCTTCCGGGGGGCAGGGGCGCTCGGCTGAAAAAAGCTGTAGTTTGGCGCCGCTGACGGCCTGGAAGTTGCGGATCATTTCTTCGACGGGGCGGTTTTCGGTGAAATCGAGGGTGGTTTCGCCTTCCACAAAGATGCCGTTTACGCGTATGGTGTCGGGGGTGAAATGGAGCGCCAGCACTTCGCGGGGCTTGCGCCATTCGAGGTGTTGTACATCGGCGAGGACTTTTTCAAAGACTATGTCGCTGAACTGCTCAATCAGCTCTTCCACCCGTTCGGGATTGGTTTGTTTGAGGTTTTCCCAAGCTTCGGCGGGCAGGCCGTTTGCGGCCAAAAAGCGGACAAATTCCTTTTCGAGCTCTTGGAGTTCATCTCCGGTTAATCTTCGATATTGCATGTGGCAGGGGGTGAAAACAATTGTTGTGGGTGGTTGTTAACTGCGCAAAGATAAGG
>CAYOTJ010000040.1:10975-12576 GCA_964406855.1 uncultured Saprospiraceae bacterium | reverse complement strand
AAGATAAGGCGTGGCGGCAGGTTTTGTGCATAGGGGGAGGTGAAATAAACACAGGAATCTATGTACAAAACCGGCCGGCGCAAACTAGGTAAAGATTGGCGGCTTACCTTTGCGCGCCGTTGACGCAAAACAAACAAGAAATTTATGACTACTGCAATGGTTAAGCCCTATAAGGAAGAAGCAGCCTGGTATGAAAGCTGGTTTGATTCGCCTTATTATCCGCTGCTTTATCAGCGGCGAGATGAGGTGGAAGCCCGCGCTTTTATCGATCATTTGTTGGAGGTCTGGCATCCGCAGCCGGGGGCTAGGTTGCTGGATTTGGCCTGCGGCCGGGGGCGCTACAGCCGCTATCTGGCTGATAAAGGTTATGATGTTACGGGTTTAGACCTGTCGGTGGCCAGTATAGGACATGCCCGCGCCTATGAGCACGAACAACTGGCTTTTTATACGCACGATATGCGGCGCCCGTTCAGGGCTAATTACTTTGACGGCATTTTTAGCTTTTTTACCAGCTTTGGCTACTTTGATAACCGGGCCGATGATCTGCGCACGCTGCGCAGCGCGGCGCTGGGTTTGAAGCCGGGCGGCGTCTTTGTGCTCGATTTTTTTAATGCGGCTTATGTAGCCGCTCACTTGGGCGAGGCCGAGGAAAAAACCGTCGACGGGGTATTTTTTCGTACCGAAAAATGGGTGGAAGGCGACCACGTTAACAAATCTATTGCCATCTTTGACGGAGGGCGCGAGCTTCAATTTACCGAGCGGGTGGCCCTGCTGGGGCCGGCCGATTTTGAAGGGCTTTTTGCTCAGGCAGGGTTGGGCTTCAGAGCGGTTTTTGGCGATTACCAGCTGGGGCCGTTCGAGCCGCAGGCCAGCCCCCGTTATATCATCATGGCAGAGCGTATATGAACGAATTGATTGCTTTTGATCAGCAGCTTTTTGGCTGGCTGAACGGAGAGTTGACGGCGGGCTGGTTGGATGCCATTATGCCCTGGTGGCGCGATAAGCTCACCTGGGTTCCGCTTTATTTAGCCGCAGCGGGCTGGCTGGTGTGGAAGTACCGCCTGAAGGGACTGGTACTATTGATATGGGTGGGCCTGACGGTAGGCCTTACCGATCAGGTGAGTAGCGAGTTGATCAAGAAGAGCGTGCGCCGCGAGCGCCCCTGCCGGGAAGCGGCGCTGGCCGAGCCGGCGCGGGCGCTGGTGGGCTGTGGAGGCGGCTACAGCTTTCCTTCGTCTCATGCCAGCAATCACTTTGCGCTGGCTACGCTGCTGGCCCTGAGTTGGGTGCGTACCTGGAGGGGCGCCAAGCGGAAAACTTTCTGGCGCCGGAGCGGCTGGCTGTGGGTGTGGGCAGCTACCATCGCTTACGGGCAGGTATATGTAGGCGTACACTATCCAATAGACGTGCTGGCAGGTTCATTGCTGGGGCTGCTGCTGGGGTGGGGGAGTTATCGGCTTTACTGCCAATTGCCGGGCAAGTGGGCGGAGCCTGATTTTTTGCCGGCGCCGCTGCCGCCCGGCGGGCAGGTTTGAGGTATTTTGCGACCTTGAAGCCGACATAAATGGTGGAATTTTAGAGAGGATAAAGTTAATTTCGTT
>CAYOTJ010000040.1:2403-10965 GCA_964406855.1 uncultured Saprospiraceae bacterium | reverse complement strand
CTTTTTACACTTGCAGCTTAGAAGCGAAAATTCACTAAATTGGTCGTTCTAAGAATATTTTTTCAACTATGCTTTGAGTCAGCGTATGAAATTTTTATCTACCCTTTTCTGTCTTGCATTTATTCTTATTCTGGCGCCGACAGCCCAACTGATGGGCCAGATTACCCTCACCGGGTCGGTGACAGACGGCGCCAATGGTGAGCCGCTCATCAATGCCAGCGTTGTCATCAAGGGCACGACGGAGGGTACCGTCACCGATTTTGACGGCGCATTCAGCCTGAGCACGCGGCAGTCGTTGCCGTTGGTTCTACAGATTTCCTACATTGGCTATACCGAGCAGGAGATCACCGTTTCGGATGCTCGGGCTAAGATCAAGGTGCAGATGAGCGAAGACGCCGTGACCATTTCTACGGTAGAAGTGAAAGGGCGACGCATCAGCGAGCGCCAGCGGCAGTCGCCCCTGACGGTGGAAACCCTCGACAACATCGCCATCAGGGAGACGCCGGCAGCCAATTTTTACGATGGCTTGGGGTCCTTGAAGGAAGTAGACCTCACGGCGGCGAGCTTAGGCTTTAAGATCATCAATACGCGGGGTTTCAACAGCACCAGCCCGGTGCGTTCGCTTCAGCTCATTGACGGGGTCGATAACCAATCGCCCGGTCTGAACTTCTCCTTAGGCAACTTTCTGGGCGCTTCGGAGCTCGATGTCAATGCCGTCAACTTAGTCATTGGCGCTGCTTCAGCCTTTTATGGCCCCAATGCTTTCAATGGCGTGATCAGCATGGAAAGCAAAGATCCTTATCTGCATCAGGGGTTGTCGGCTATGGTAAAAGTAGGCGAGCGCAACCTTCTGGAAGGCGGCTTCCGCTGGGCGCAGGCGCTCAAAAACAAAGAAGGGCTGCCTTTTATGGCTTATAAGCTCAACTTCTTCCACTTCCGGGCCAACGACTGGGTAGCCGATAATTACGATCCCGTATTCGATACGCCGGCTGCAGCCGATAATCCGGGCGGGTATGATGCCGTAAACATTTATGGCGACGAGTATCAGAGCGCCAATGACCTCAGCCGCTCGCTGTCGACTCCCGGTTTGGGTATTATTCACCGCCGGGGCTACCGGGAAATTGATTTGGTGGATTACGACTCGGATAATACCAAGCTTGGCGCGGCTTTTCACTTCCGCCTGGATCCTAAAAAAGATTTGCAATCGCCGGAGCTCATTGCGGCCAGCAATTTTAGTACGGGTACGACGGTTTATCAGGGCGACAACCGCTTTAGCTTGCGCGACATTCGTTTTTACCAGCATCGCTTGGAGATTCGCAAGCGCGATCACTACTTTTTCCGGGTATATGCCACGCATGAAGATGCCGGCAATTCTTACGACCCCTACTTTACGGCTTTGTTGCTGCAAACCAACGCCAAAAAGAACAACGACTGGCGCACCGATTACATCAACTACTGGCAGTTGAATGTAGCCCCGGAGCTACGCGAGAAAGAAGGTTTCCCCAACCCGTTGGATTTCATCGGGCGTCCTGTTGAGTACCGGGCAGCCTTAAACACCTTCCTTGGCCAGCCCGATATTCAGGACTTTTTGCGCACAGCGCATGGCGAGACTTCGGAATACGCCCTGACGGGCAACCCCATCACGCCATCTTTTGATTTTTATGAGCCGGGGACTCAGCGTTTTCAGGATGAGTTTAACCGCATTACTTCCCGGATTTCTTACTCGGAGGGCGGCACCCGCTTCTACGACAAGTCGGCCTTGGTGCATGCGCATGGCGAATATCGCTTTAACGACGTTGTCAAGCGCGGTGCTATTACCGACTTTGACATCATCACAGGGGCTAACTTCCGCCAGTATATGCCCGATTCCCGGGGGTCAATTCTGCTGGACACCAACGGCCGCGTGATTCGCAATTCGGAGTTTGGCCTTTATGGGGGCGGTACGATGGAGATCAACAGCCGCCTGAAGCTGAGCGCTTCGCTGCGTTTGGATAAGAACCAGAATTTTGACCCGCTGTTTAGTCCGGCGGCATCGGCGGTGTATACGCCCAACGAAAATACGACGCTTCGGGCATCGTTCAGCTCGGCCATTCGCAACCCGACGCTCAACGACCAGTATCTGTTTTACAACGTGGGGCGCGCTATCCTCATCGGCAACTTAGACGGGTTCCAGAATCTGCTCACTATTGAATCGCTGCGCGATTTTGTAGGTACGGGCAACAGCGATACGCTATCTTACTTCGACATTGCCCCCATACGTCCGGAGCGCGTGAGAACGTTTGAGCTGGGGTACCGCACCACCTTGTTTGAGCGCATTTATATGGACGCTACTTACTATTACAGTTTCTATCGCGATTTCATCGGGTTCAACTTTGGGGTGGATGCGACGATTGTCAATAATCAACTCATCGATGCTCAGGCCTACCGGGTGGCCGCCAATGCTACCGACCGGGTAACGACCCAGGGCTTTTCCATTGGCCTGAACTACTATTTCGCCAAGTACTTTGTAGTGAATGGCAACTACTCGTGGAATACGCTCAATACCCAAACGGACGATCCCATCATTCCGGCCTTCAACACCCCCGAGCATAAGTTCAACATGGGTTTGGCGGGCCGGGATGTTACGCTGAATCTGGGTGGGCTCCAAATCAAAAATATAGGCTTCAACGTTAACTATAAGTGGGTGGAGGGATTCCTCTTTGAGGGCTCGCCCCAGTTTACCGGCTTTATTCCGTCTTATGATCTGCTCGATGCCCAGGTCAACTGGCGTTCCGACAAGATCAATACGACGTTCAAACTGGGCGCTTCCAATGTGCTGAACAACCAGGTGTTTCAGACTTATGGCGGCCCCCGGATCGGCAGGTTAGCTTATTTCTCGGCTTTGTACGAGTTCAAGAAAAAATAATGTTTCTCATTGGACGATTTAACTTTAAATAAAATCAAAATTGTTTCTATGAAACAGATCAACACGATTATCATGTTGCTTCTGGCCACGAGCTTTACGGCGCTCTTTGGCCAAACCCGTTACGTAGATCCGATATTCTCAGGCGTTGAGGTTACCCGAAATGTAACCTACGGAACGAATATCAGCATCCTCACCGGCGCTCCCGCTCAACTGGGGCTCCTTATGGATGTTTATCGCCCTGCCGGCGATACGGAAACCAATCGCCCGGTAGTGTTGTATTTCCATACGGGCTCATTTCTGCCTCAGTACTTTAACGGCCAGATCACCGGTAGCCGTCTCGCCTCTACCGTTGTTGAAATTTGCCATCGGTTGGGTCGTCGGGGTTCTGTAGCCATTGCCGCTACCTATCGCCAAGGCTGGCTGCCGCTGGCTGAAAACCAGAATACACGTACGGCTACGCTGCTTCAGGCGACTTATCGCGGTATTCAGGATGCCCGCACGCTGGTGCGCTTCCTGCGCAAAGATGTTGCTGAAAACAACAACAGCTATGGCATCGACCCCGATAAGATCGTTATGTGGGGCCAGGGGACAGGCGGGTACATCTCGCTGGGCGCTGCCTTCCTGGATGACTACCAGGAAATCGTCATCCCTAAATTTATCGATAGCGAAACGCTGCTGCCTTATGTAGTAGAGTCGGTGCATGGCGACGTATATGGCGAAGTACAAACGCCGCTGAACCTGCCCAACCACGTGGGCTATTCTTCCGATTTTGCTATGGCAGTTAACATGGGCGGCGCTCTGGGCGACCTCTCATGGATGGATGGCACAGAAGATGAGCCCTCCGTTTTGGGCTATCACGTACTCCGCGACCCATTCGCACCTTATGCGGAGGGAGCGGTAATCGTACCTACTACCGGTGATTTTGTTGTAAATGTAAGCGGAACCTACTCGGCTGTAAAGAATGCCAATGACTTGGGTATCAACGACATTTTGGCGCCCACCAACAACGGCGCCCTGCCGTCTCAGTTTGGCGCCCTCTCAACGGTGGTTAACCTCCGCAACGATGGTTACACGCAAACGCCGATCGTTTATCAGCAGCAAAACATAACCTTGTCGGTAGATAACCTCTATCCTTTTGTGACTTCTAACCTGCAATCGGGTCCTTGGGACTGGTGGAGCAAGCCCTTCCTCGATGCCGTTATCGCGGGTGTAAACGCTACGCTGGGTACTACTTTCAACTCGGATACCCTGCACCTCAACGGCTTGCTGCTGAACCCGGATATGAGCGCAGCCAAAGCGCGCGCTTATATCGATACAACCATGGCTCACTTCCTGCCCCGCGCTTGCCAGGGCCTGCAACTGTCGGAGTGCGCGCTCGTAAACTCGGAAGACATCGTTCTGGATCAGGATCGCGTTCAGCTTAAGGCTGCCCCGAACCCGGCCGTTGATTTCATTATGCTGAGCTGCAACCCCGAGACGCCTATGGAGGCCGTTCAGGTATACGACAGCTATGGGCGCTATGTGAAGGCCCAGTACAACATCAATCACCATCAGTATGAGCTGAAACGAGGAGAACTGCCGCCAGGTATGTACTTCGTGAAGGTAAAATTTGCGGATGGCGTAGCCTTCCAACAGGTGATGTTCCAATAAAATACGAGCCGCAAAGCCGGCTTGCCTTCCCCCGAATCGGTTGTGTGCTGATTCGGGGGATTTTTTTTTGTACGTGATAGTCAGTCGGTTAGTCTTTTTGAATTAAAAAAAATGATAATTCATTTGCGCAAACCCTGCTTTTGCACACTTTTGGCACACATTTTGTTATTTAATAAAGTGTTGGCGATTAGAGATAACGAGCAGATAAAAAAGCTAATAAGCATTAGTTTTTTTTAAAATGTGATCGTATCTTTGCTTGGCGACAAGGTTTTTTGATTACTAACCCAACTACAGGAGCACTATGGAAAAAATGTTTTACCCTCGTTTCGGCGCCCGAGGCGCCCCGGTTTTTGCAAGCAGGCCAGTGTAGTTTTCACTGGTAACTCATCCCTTTAGTTTAGCCGATTTTACTACATCGTTGGAAGACGAGATGAAATGAACCAACCGGCACTCCGTCGGAAGGCTGCTCGTTGTTTGTCTTTTAAATTTTGCCCGAATGACTTCGGCGGCTGTGGCTGCCCGGAGCAATGGCAACTGTTTTTTAACCCATATACCTTGCTTGCACACATGAAAAAGACGACTTCAAAAAAATCCATCGAGGGGTGGTTGTTGCTGGTATTACTTTTGGCGGGTTTGTACGGCGCAATGAGCGTTTTGCGCGGACAAGATGAACAGCCTGCCTTAGCGAGCCCCGGCGGCGAAACGACCGAATTGGTGATGGACGACTCAGGGTTTTAAACGAGGAAAAGTTAAACCGTTTTTGGAGAGCGCCTGGGGTTTTGCACTTACCTCAGGCGCTCAAAAATCCACACCAACAAACTCTTTTCTGAAGTGATGATTTCTGCGCTGCCTTGTATATCCTGGGTAAATTCCAGGGTGTGATTGGTAGAAGTAGTGAGCCCTCCGGGGAATTTGATTTCTACAGGAATGCCGCCGCCCTGAACGGGCACTTTCCCTTTCCAGGAAACAACTGCATTGACGGCTCCAAACTCTTGAAAAGGATAGTTGTCGAACTTGACAATAACATCTTGCTCCGGGTTTACCTTCCCCGACCCGCTGAGGCTGAGGTTGCCCCGCCCCACGATTTCGTCGGTGGCCAGCGGCAGTACGATGGCTAATTCTTTATTGCGGTCGTAGTACTGATGAGGCCTCAGGCTTTTGTCAAGTATTACCACGCCGTCGATGGGGGAGGTGAGGGTATATTTTTTTATCCAGGCATCAACAGCCCGATAGAGGGTTTGAAAGCTTTCCTGTAGAGCCTGGCTAAAGGCCGCGCGATTTTCCTGATCGCTGTTGCGGTAACCGCTGATTTCGCGGCGGATGAGTTTGATGTCCGATTCACGGGCTTTTATTTCCGTTTCGATGCGCTGGAGTTGTTGCTCATAGTTGAGTTTTTCCTCGGCGTATGCGCGCAATTTGGCCGGGGTGGCCAATTTTTGGGTCACGAGGTTTTCCTCCCGAACTAAATTTTCGCGGGCAATCTGAAGCCTGGCCATCACATTGTCGCGTTCTTGCCGGAGGTCGCGGATGCTGGATTGTTCGCGGCCTACGCGTGCGCGCAACTGCCCGCCGTTGAGGTTGTCGAGTTGTCCGGAGATATGCAACTGATATTGGCGTTGCTTTTCCAGAAAATCATAAACAAACTCCTGAAGATCGCCGAGTATGTAGTCTTTGGGTACCGAAAGGGCGAGCAGGGCGGCATCGTTTTCGGGCTTATTGGCTCTGGTAAGCACGTCAGAGAGGGCAAAGACATGGCCGTAGTTGGCAGGGTTTCGGAAAACGGCAATGGCCTGGCCTGCTCTTACGGTATCTTCACTTTTAAAACGCACTTCTTCTATGTAGACGGTTTCGTTGGTGAGCAGACGGCGCACAGGGTCGATGGAGCTGACGGTTACGCGGGTAATGACAATATCGGGATATTTAACCCAGTAGCCGATCCAGCCTAAGGTTACCAAACCCGCCAGGGCTGTAATGGCGCCCCAACGCACCAACCAGCGCGGCGGGGTACCCAGAATTTCGCGCACTTCTTCACTGCGCAAATTGAGGTCGTCGTTGTGATGCCCTTCCATGATGCAGGTTGTGTGTAATGAATACCGCCTTAAGCGCCCAACTCCATCTGGCTGCGCATGAGGTGATAATAAGCGCCCCGAAGGTAGGATAGCGATTCGTGATCGCCCTGTTCTACAATTTCACCCCCATCGAGGACGATGATTTGATCGGCATGGCGTACCGTATTCAGACGGTGAGCCACAATGACGATGGTTTTATCGCGGAAAAACTCGGCTAAGTTTTCCATGATCACCAACTCGTTGAAAGAGTCGAGCGAGCTGGTAGCCTCGTCGAAGAAGATGTAGTCGGGGTTTTTGTATACCAGCCTGGCCAACAGCAGGCGCTGGCGCTGCCCCTGGCTGAGTTCTTGCCCATCGGGGCCTATTTTGGTGTTGTAGCCCAGGGGTAATGATTCGATGTACGATTGTATGTTTGCCATTTTTACGGCTCGCAGCAGGCGCTGTTTGTCGATGAAGTTATCGCCTAAGGCTATGTTGCGGGCTATGGTATCATTAAAAAGATAGCTGTCCTGCATAACGATGCCGCATTGGTTGCGCCACAGGCGGCCGTGTATGTTGCTCAGGTTTACATCGCCTAAGCGAATGATGCCTTCGACAGGTTTATAAAAATTGAGCAACAACTTGAGTAAAGTTGTTTTGCCGCTGCCGCTACTGCCCACTATGGCCGTGGTTTTTCCTTTGGGTATGCGCATGCTCACCTTGCGCAGTATCGGCTGGGTGTTAGCCCCGGGGTAGCGGAACGTCACCCGGTCGAGCACTAAGTCGCCAAATTCCGGCAACATGACAATCTTATCGCTCAGGTTCTCTTCATCTTCTTTGAGGTGAATTTCATTGAGGCGCTCCATGCTTATTTTAGCTTCCTGCCAGGCGCGCATAAATTCCAGGAATTGCTGTACCGGCGCATTGAGCTGACCCACGATGTAGAGTATGGCCACCAGCGCGCCAAGGGTCATGTGACCTTCCAGCACGGCGCCTGCGGCAATAAAGATGATGAGCAGGTTTTTGGCTTCATTGATGATGGTAGCGCCAGTGCGCTGCACCTGGTCTACGTTCAGGGCGCTAATGCTGGTTCGGTACAACTTGGCCTGCCGGCTTTCCCAGGCCCATCGCTTCTGCTTCTCGGCATTGTGCAGTTTGATCTCCCTCATGCCGTTAATGAGCTCTACCAATTGGTTCTGGCTGTCGGCGGCCTGGTCGAAGTATTTATAGTCGAGCTCGCGCCGACGCCGCTGAAAAAGGAAGAACCAGCCCGCATACAGAGCCGAACCCACTAGGAATACCAAAAACACCTGCGGGCTCCAGTACAGCAGCACCAGCGAAAAAACTAAGAAATTGAAAATGCTGAAAATAGACGACAGCGAAGTAGAGGTCAAAAATCGCTGTATGCGGTCGTGGTCGGCAATGCGGTGCAAAATATCGCTGGTGAGGCGGGTGTCAAAGAAACGAAGCGGCAGCCGCGTGAGTTTGATCAGATAGTCGGATATGAGCCTTACATTTACCCGCACGCTCACATACAACAACACCCAACGGCGCAACACTTCCACGGCCGTCTGTGACACAAACAATACAAACTGCGCCCCCAGTATCAGCGCAATGAAGTTTAGGTCTACATTGCCAATACCTACATCCACCAGTGATTTTACCAGAAAGGGAAACACCAGTTGCAGCAAGCTGCCAACAAACAGCCCTACCCCCAACTGAATGAGCAGGTATCGGTATTGACTGAAGTAGGAAAAAATATGAGCCATGCCTCCGCGGCGTTGTTGGCCGTCTTCTCCGGCACTGAACTCCGGGGTAGGTTCCAGCAACAACAACACGCCCAAGACTTCGTCGTCTTCTTCATGGCTGATCCAGCCGGCCATAAACTCGGCATGGGTCATGCGCTTTAGCCCTTCGCCGGGGTCGGCTACATAGATGTACTGAGGCGTGGTGCGGTAG
>CAYOTJ010000040.1:0-2393 GCA_964406855.1 uncultured Saprospiraceae bacterium | reverse complement strand
GTGCGATAGATGGTCACGAAGTGCTCTTGCTCCCAGTGGGCTATGCAAGGCATCGGAACGTCTTCCACAAGCCGGTCGATGGTGGTTTGTACGGCCAGCGACTGAAATCCGATTTCTTCGGCAGCGTCGCTGATGCCCAGCAGGGATACGCCCTGCTTTCCCATTTGCGTCAACTCGCGCAGTTGCTCCAGCGAATAATAACGCCCATAGTAGCGGGCGATCATTCGCAAGCAGGTGGCGCCACAGTCCATGGCGTCGAGTTGATGGTAAAAGGGAAAATTTTTGATCATATCCTTGCCGTCAAACGGAAAACATCCTTCAAAATTAACAAGTATAACAACAAAACCAATGCTTTCGCATACAGAATCGTTAAAAAAACACTTTTTTGCACACATTTACGACGAAAAACCCGCCCATCGTCACCGCCGGGCTGCTAATTATGGCCTAACTTGCGGCCGAATGTCCTTTTTTTATGCACAATAACTTCATCTCCGTTGTAGCGCTCATTCATCAGCGCGACGATATGGAAGTCCTCAATAGCTACCTGGCAGCCGTCTGCGATCTGCTCAGCCAAAATTTTGCGCACTACGAGGTCATCGTAGTCAACAACATCCCCGAGCTGTCGCCCGACGATCGTATCCGACCGCTGCCCCCCGAGCAAAAGCAAAATGTTTACCTGCTCAACCTCTCCAATCGGGTCAATCGCAACCACGCTTATTTAGCCGGCCTCGATCGGGCCAATGGCGACTATACCGTACTCTTCGACCCGGCTTTTTACCAACAGCCCGGGCTGATACTCGATCTTTACGCCAAAGCCCAGGAGCAGTACGATATTGTGTACCTGCGCGCCCGAAGCCGAAGGGCCGGTTGGTTCTACGGAGGGTTCTACCGCTTGTTTTATTTCATTCTTAAGCATTACTCCCAGTTGCGGGTCGACGATCTGGCCCACCATAGCCGCATCATCTCCCGCCGGGCGCTCAATTCGCTGCTGCGGCTGCGCGAAAATCTGCGCTACATGAAGGCCATCTACTCCATCGTCGGTTATCGGACGGCCTCGCTACCCACCGATATGCCTTTGGCGGAGACGGAATCCTTTAATGAGCGCTTCCGCACCTCCTTAGTGGCCATTACGTCTTACACCACCTTTCTGCGCACGCTGCTGCTTTGGATTTTTCTTTTCTCTTTGGCCTTTTTGGCCTTTGTGGTGGTCAACGCCCTCAAGGTAAAGTTTTCGGGCATCGACCTGTTTGGCAATGTAGGCGAAGCCTGGTCGGGCTGGACCTTCCTCGTCATCCTCATTGCCGTATTTTTTGCCGTCACTTGCCTCAACCTCTACATTATGTCCATCTATTTGTCCAATATATACAGCGAGATCAAGCAGCGCCCGCTGTACATCATCGAGTCCATCAAACGCTTTTAGGCCATGAAGCGCACCGATTTTCCCGAGTTGGGCCTCACCGTTTTTGAGAGCGCCCTGTACCGCACCAATACGGCTGTGCTCGAATGGGCAGAGGGTATGCTGGTGGCCGACCCCAACTGGCTGCCTGAAGAAGTGGCGGCCATCCGGAGTTTTGTAGATGAACGCTTGAATGGGCGCGAGCTATGGCTGTTTTTTACCCATTCCGACTACGATCACCTCATTGGGGCGGGGGCTTTCCCTGAGGCGAAGGTATTGGCCTCGTATGCGTTTGCGCATCATCCCAATCCGGAGGCGGCCCTTAGGGAGGTTGTGAATTGGGATCAGCGCCATTACATCAGCAGGCCTTATGCGCATCATTTTCCCATACCCGATCTGACGCCCGCTCCGCCCGGCGGCACGTTTATGCTGGCCGACCGGCTTTTTTGTTCGTGGCCGGCCCCTGGCCATACCGCCGATGGGCTTATACTTTTAGACCCTCAGTCGGGGGTGTGTTTGGCCGGCGACTACCTGTCTAATGTGGAGTTTCCCTTCGTTTATCATGCGTTTGATGCGTACTATCGCACCCTCCGCACCTTTTCGGGCATACTCGATCACTATACCCTCCGGGCTTTGGCGCCCGGACATGGAGATGTGGCGACCGCTCAGGAGGAAGTGCTGAGGCGAATAACGGAGAGTTATGCTTATCTCCATGCTTTGCAGTTGAGCGTCAGTAAAAATGCCGAATTCCCCTTAGCCGACTGGCTGGCTCGCTATCCTCATCCTGCGGGGCTGATTGAGGAGCATGAAAAAAATGCGGCTTTGGCCCGCCTCCAATCTCAACCTTAGCCTCAACCTCAACCTTAACCTCAACCTCAACCTCAACCTCAACCTTAACCTTAACCTTAGCCTCAACCTCAACCTCAACCTCAACCTTAGCCCACGTCGCTGCGGAGCCGCGTGAGGGATAGGAGCGATATACCCGACCCCAAGGGAG
>CAYOTJ010000039.1:9176-13584 GCA_964406855.1 uncultured Saprospiraceae bacterium | reverse complement strand
ACACGAAAGTGCGGCAGGGGGCAATCTCGGCGGCATAATCGCCGAGTTCGCGGAGCGTGGCATATTGCTGGCCCAGTATGGGCGAATTGAAATCGATCATGGCCACGGCCTCAAAGTCGTCGCAGGGCAGGGCGATGAGCTCGGCACCGGTAGCTTCGTCGCGGTAGGTGATGGGGCTTTCCACGACGAAATAATCGCGGGGGGCTTCCTGATCTTCGATATCGGCTTCAAGCAGCATTTTTACAAAAGGAGCTGCCGAGCCGTCGAGGATGGGCATTTCCGGGCCGTCGATCTGGAGCAGGGCGTTATCGATTTGTAAGCCAAACAAAGCAGAAAGCACGTGTTCGACGGTACTCACCGAGGCGGCGCCAGATTGCAGCGTTGTGCTCCTTTCTGTATTGACTACCCGGTTGACATCGGCATTGATCATGGGCTGGTCTGGCAGGTCTGTGCGCTGAAACCGATAACCGTGGTCAATGGGAGCGGGTAGAATGTTCAGTGTAACGGTGGCGCCGGTGTGCAACCCTACCCCGGAAACCGACACTGCTTTTTTTATCGTTCTTTGATTCATACTGCAAATAAACGAAGACAACAGAAAATTTCGGCAAAGGTAGTTCAATTGAACCAAAAGGCGGCAACGATTTTCAAAACGCCTGCCCGCCGGTTATCCTTCGCCTTTGAGTAGTTTATTGATTTGGCGGTAGAGCTGGGGCAGTTGCTTGAACACCGCGTAGCTGCGCAGGTAATCGGTATACGGTATGGCCGGCGAGCCGAAGAGCGCCGCGCCTTTCTCCGTAACGCTGCCGGCGATGCCGCTTTGCGCCTGAATTTTTACGCCGTCTGCTACCTGAATGTGGCCCACGAAGCCCACCTGCCCGCCAATGCGGCAGTGCGCTCCGATGCGGGTGCTGCCGGCGATGCCGGTTTGGGCGGCGATGACGGTATGGGCGCCTATTTCAACGTTATGCCCAATCTGGATGAGGTTGTCGAGTTTCACTCCGGTGCGGATGATGGTGCTACCCATCGTAGCCCGATCTATGGTGGTACCCGCTCCTATTTCTACATCGCTTTCCACCACTACGTTCCCCACCTGAGGTACCTTCTGGTTGGCGCCGTCGGCATCCGGCGCAAAGCCGAAGCCGTCGCTGCCTACTACTACATTGGCATGAACGATGCAGCGGTCGCCAATAAAACAACCGTGCAAAATTCTGGCCCCCGGAAAGATGCGCACATCCTGCCCGATGTGTACGTTGGGGCCAATGTACACCTGATCGTGCAGCACCGTGCCGGCGCCCACTACCGCGCCCCGCTCCACTACGCTAAACCGGCCTACCGCCACGTCGGCAGCGAGGCGGGCTTCAGGGTGTACAAAAGCCTGAGCCGCCACGCCCGAATGCGTCATTGCCTTAGCGGGATCAAAGCGCTGAAGCAACTGTGCAAAGGCCTCCCTTACATTATCTACCCGAATGAGCGTGGCCGCTATGGGTTGCTGAGGCATGAAGGTTCGTTCTACAATAAGTACCGAGGCCCCGGTAGTATAGGCATACGGTTCGTATTTAGGGTGCCCTAAAAAAGATACTTCTCCAGGGCCGCCTTCCTCAATTTTTCCGGGGCGATTTACCGTAACGAGCGGGTCTCCCTCCAGGTCGCCGCCCAGCAGTGTTGCTAGTTCTTTGGCCGTCAATTGCATGGCGCAAAGGTAGGAAAAAAGTATCGGGGCTGACAAAAGAAAAATACCCGCCCCTGCCGCGTAAAACCCATTAACCCAGCCAACCAATTCCAAAAAGTTTATCTTTGCCGCAAAAAATTTGGAACGCAAGATAAAGATAGGCACCCGCGGCAGCCAATTGGCGCTCTGGCAAGCGCGCTACCTGCAAGCCGAGCTCAAGGGCATTGACATTGACAGCGAGTTGGTTATCATCAAAACCCAGGGCGACCGCATCCAACACCTCAGTTTCGATAAGATAGAAGGCAAAGGTTTTTTCACCAAAGAACTCGAAGATGCCCTGCTGGCCAACGAAGTCGACCTCGCCGTCCACTCCATGAAAGACCTGCCCACCCAAATGCCCGAAGGGCTGACCTTAGCCGGCGTATCCTATCGTGAAGACCCGGCCGACTGGCTGCTGGCGCGCCAGGAAACCGCCGATGAAAACCTCCTCCTCGGCCTGCCCGCTTCGGCCCGCGTGGGCACCTCATCGGCCCGCCGCAAAGCCCAGTTGCTGGATATGCGCCCCGACCTCCAGCTCTCCGACCTGCGCGGCAATGTGCCCACCCGCATAGAAAAACTCCGCTCCGGCGCCTGCGATGCCATTATGCTGGCCGCTGCCGGCCTCAGCCGTCTCCAACTCGACCTCCAGGGGTTGCGCATCGAACGATTCAGCCCCCGCGAATTCACCCCCGCTCCGGCCCAGGGCGTACTGGCCTATCAGGTGCGCGAGAGCGATCTGGAGCTCCGACGAGCCCTCAAGCCCCTGCACCATCCCGATGTGGCTGCACGCACCAACGTAGAGCGCAAAGTACTGCAACTTATGGGCGGCGGCTGTCATCTGCCACTCGGCGTTTACTGCGAAGTCGACGCCCTCGGCAACTACCACGTCTGGGCCGCCATGGCCGAACAATGGGACGCTCCGCTGCGCCGTACCCGCCTGTCGTCGAGTACCAGCGCCGGGTTGGCCGAACAAGTTGTAGCCTCATTGAAAATTGCTTAAAATCAGACATTTAGCCCAAATAAAACCATTACCCGACAAATCAATAGCCAAATATTAGGCCAATTTCCCGTTTTTTACCTACCTTTGCGCCCCGCCTTCCCTCATAAAATAGTAGGCATATATACCCTTAGCTATACCCAATTAGCAAAAGTGGATTCTATTGTTCTGGTTATTAAAAGTTTAGTGTAATAGCATTATGCAAGACAAAATGGTAAAAATCGCCGTCTACTACGACGGCAACTATTTCCTCCACGTTAGTAATTATTACAATTACGACCACGCGCGGCGGCGCAGGCTCAGCATTACCGGCCTTCATCAGTTCATCCGCCAGCACGTTGCTCAGGAAGAAGGTTCTGACCCCCGGCACTGCCAAATCGTCGACGCCCATTATTTTCGCGGGCGGCTGAGCGCCCAGGAGGCTTATCAACGCGGCCAGGTGCTGTATTGGGATCGCGTATTTGACGACATCCTCATGTCGGCAGGCATTACCACCCACTACTCGCCCCTCAAAAACAACAACGGCAAGCGCGAAGAAAAAGGCATCGACGTTTGGCTCGCCTTAGAAGCTTTAGAGCAGGCTTACCTCAAAAAGTTTGACGTCATGGTGCTCATCGCCAGCGATGGCGACTATGTGCCCTTAGTGCGCAAGCTCAACACCTTGGGCGTAAGGGTAATGGTGCTGTCGTGGGACTTTGAATTCACCACCGACAACGGCAAAATGATGGTCACGCGCACAGCCCAGGATCTCCTCGAAGAGGTGTCCTACCCCCTGCCCATGCACGAAATCATCGACAATCGCCTGCGGCGCAACGACCCCGTCATCACGGCCCTGTTTGTACCCGGCGAAAGCAAGCTGCGCTCGCCGCATCCTACCTTCGAGGAAGGCGGCGAAACCCACTACGCTTCCGACACCGAGCTGCCGGTTATTGAAGAGGGCGAATCACAAATTGGCGAAATCCTCAGCCTCAAAAATGGCTACGGCTTCATCAAATACCCGCCCAACAATCTCTTCTTCCACTACACCAGTGTCAAAGACCTCGACTTCAACGATTTACTCATTGGCGACCGCGTCGAATTTACCCTCCAGAAAAACGACGAAGGCCAGTACATCGCCACCAGCGTACGCCTCGTAGAAGAAGAATAAACCTGCATCCGGAACTGCATAGACAGACATATCCTTTCTCTGCTCCGGCATCATCCCGGACGTTGGCCCTGGCTTGCGTTCGGGATGTTTGTTTTTAGGGGGGCCGCCGCAGTGAGGGCGGGGCTTAGCAACAGTGCATATCCTGCAGCTACCACTCCCCGCCCTCACCGCGGCGCCGGGTCGTCCGCTATTATACCCCCCCTTAGCCCGCAGAACGCACGCTGCGCTATTCCACGAACCGAGGGGGGGGGTATACCGCTCCCACCCCTGCCCCGGGCGCCATCCTCCGAAAGCGAAAAACCCGAACAGCGCACAATGCCTGCCCGGGTTTTTCCCATTTATGGTTTCCAGTAAGAAGTCATACATCTTGGCCTGGATACAACCTTTGCCGTTGCTAAGGTTGCATAAACCACAGTTCGTAAGTATGGTAGTCGGGGTTGTTGCCGCCGAAAGTATTCAGCGATTCGCGGTTCCACACATACTCCGAGTTGTAGCGGGGCCGCAGGCGGTAAGCCGGCTTGCCGCGGCTGTCGATGGACACGCCGATCAGGCGCCC
>CAYOTJ010000039.1:0-9166 GCA_964406855.1 uncultured Saprospiraceae bacterium | reverse complement strand
GCTTAAAGCCCGTGTACACATCGCTGCTATACCGGTAGCGGCGCATGTCCACCCAGGTTTCAAGGGCGCCATGTATCCATAGCGAAATGTACTTCTGGAGCATGATGTCGCTGATCTTGAGGTCGGTACCATTTTGTGGTACTGCCGCCGAAGCCAAATAAGCATCCCGGTCGGCAGCAGCTACGCCTGCAAAGTCCATGTGCGCAATGATGCCGTTGCGGAAAGCATCGTAAGCCATACCCTTATCGCCTTTGATAAAGGCAGCCTCGGCCTTGATAAACTGTATCTCCGAATACGTCGCCAGCGGATGCGGCGCATTATTCGTAAAGATGTACTTGCCAGGTATCTGTGCTGCATTGGTCACCGTAGGCGCCACGCCCCACAGCAGCGGAATGCGGCGCGGGTTGTTGTTTACGTTGGTGGTATCGCCCAGCGTAGGCGTCACGCCCCGGTATACCATATCCGGCGACTCCGTCAGCATCTTCGACAAGCGGGGGTCTACCACTCCGCCAAACACCGTGCCATCGAGGAGGCTCACGATGTAAGTCGACTGGCGGTAAGTGCGCAGGTTGTTGCGCACGGGGCCAAAAAAGTTGCCGTCGGCCGAGTTGGTTCCGGCATGGGGTACGTTGAAGTTGTCGGCATTGGAAGCCAGCGACAGGTCGCAATACTCAATCACCTTGTCGGGGTTGTACGACGACTTGTTGGAAACGTGGTGGGCATTGCGGGCCAATACGCTGTATACAAATTTGGTCCACTTGGCGCGATCGCCGGCATACACCAGATCGCCCCGGGCCAGCCCCGCCTGACTGACGCCTCCGTCGGAGCGGGCCAGGTCGTCGAGGGCCTCCATACACAGGCGTTCTACCTCAGCGTATACATCCTGCTGGGGGTCGAAGTCGAATACGTAGCGGTTGGGCTCCCAGGCCTGGCGCAAAATCATCTCCCCGTTTACGTCGGTGGTGGTTTGCCAGCTCCAGGCGCGAATGGCCTTAGCCACGCCAATGTAGTCCCATTGCTCTTTGGGGGTAGCCTGCTCGATGATGAGGTCGATGTTTTTGCCAATCGACCAGTAGTGGGAGCGCCACTTTTCGCCGCCGGCATCGCTGCCCGCCTGATAGCCGTGCTGATCCCAAACGTTATTGGTGGCCGTAGAGGCCCAGTTTTGTACATACTGCCCTACATAGCGGGTGTCAAACGACTCTCCCCTTACCATTTGGGAGAGGATGGGCGGAAGCAGGGCAAACCCTTCGGCAACCTGAGGGTTGCTGGGGTCAAAGTTGATATCAAGGTAGTCCTCGCAACCCGAAGCGAAAGCCATCACTAAGGCGAGGGTAAGCGGTAAATATAGTTTGCGTTTCATTATTGACAGCTTATGGTTAATTAAAAGGTAGCCGACAGGCCCACCGAGAAGGTACGCGGCAGGGAAACCTTGCCGAAGTCCATGCCAAAACCGCCGGCGCCGCCGGTAGCCGGCGTAGTGGTGCTCACGTAGGGGTCGGCGCCTGTGTAGTTGGTGGTCAGGAACAAATCGGTACCATTTACAAACAAGCTCAGCCCTTTGATACTCTTGTTGGGGCCCAGCCAATTGCCGCGAAAATCGTAGCTGATGGTTACGTCGCGCAGACGCAGCCAGTTGATGTCGCGCTCGATGAAGTCTTCCGGCTGTATCACTACGCTGTAATACTGATCGTTGGCGCTGGGGATAATTTCTTTGGTATTGACCGTAGGATTATCCGACTCTTCGTTGCCATCGCGCAGCACGCCCGGGAATACAAAAGCCTCATCGCGATCGAGGGTGCGGGTGCTGAGGCCGTTGCGGGCTAAGTAAAATTCGTTGCCGTTGAAAATATCGCCGCCTACGCGAATGTCGAGCAGGAAGGAGAGGGTAAAGTTTTTCAGGAAACGGAATTCGTTGACTACGCCGATGACGAAGTCGGGGTTGCGATCGCCGATGGGCAGGAAGTTGGCGTTGCGCAGCGGGAAGCCCGTAGCGGGGTCGATGAGGATATCGCCGCGGCTGTTGCGCAGGTAACTCCAGCCGCCGATGGCGGTAGCCGAGCCCGCGCCCCGGCTGTTGAGATCGGGATAATAGCGGTTGGTAGCGCTGCTGAACGAAGCTGCCAGTACGCTGGCCGGCGCAAAGGCGCTGGCGCGCACGTTGTCGTAGACCCAGGTATCGGAGTCGTAGTATTCAGCTACGTCAGCGGGCAGACTGATAACCTCGGTGGCGTACTTGGTAAAGTTAACGGAGATGTCCCAGCTAAAATCGGGCTTGCGAACAGGTTCTAAGCCAAGCTGGATTTCCAAGCCTTTGGTATTCAGTTCGCCGCCATTGAGCAGACCGAAGATAAAGCCTGTGCCATAGCTTAGGCGCTGGGTAACGATCTGGTCGCTGATGGTTTTGGAGAATACGGCTACATCCAGCGATACGCGGCCTTTGAAGAAGCTGAGGTCGGTACCGACTTCGTAGCTTTGTACGGTTTCGGGCTTCAGGGCGGGGTTGTCGCCGAAGAAGTCGTAGAGGAAACCGCCGCCGGTGGTAGTCTGAGGCACGAGGCGCGCACGGATGCGGTAGGGCGGCGCGGGGTTGCCCACCTGGGCAAAAGAAGCGCGCAGCTTACCGAAATCGAGGATGCCCGTCTTGCCTTTGATGCCCGGCATATCGGTGAACACGAATGTAAGGCCCGCCGACGGATAGAAGTAAGAGCGGCTTTCAACCGGCAGGGTGCTCGACCAGTCGTTTCGGCCGGTGAGGTTGAAGATCAGCCAGTTTTGATAATTGAGTTCCGCCTTGGCAAATGCGCCCAACAAGCGGCGGCGCGTCAGGATGGTGCGGTTGCGCTGGGTGGCGGGATCGGTATTGTTGATGCTGTTGAAATCGGGGAGGTATACTTTCTCGCCGTATACTGAAGTGGTTTCATTGCGGCGATAGTCGTTGGCCATACCCACAACCAGGGAGTACTTGAGCTGCCCTTTGTCGTTGCGCAGGGTAGTAAACAGGTTCATATTGAGCATCTGCCCGATGTCGGTGTAGTTTTCCGTCCAGCCGGAGCGGGTGAAGCCCAGGTTCGACTCGGGGTGGAAGTAGCGGTTGGCATTGGTGGTATAAACGTCGGCGCCAAAGCGGCCCGTCACTGTCCACCAGGGTTTGATGGTAGCATCGAGGCTGATGTTGCCTATGGTGCGATCGGTTTGTTCTTTGCGCGCATTTTTATACACATCAAAGAAAGGGTTGGCGTTATCCGTGCCGGGCGTTGCATTGGGCAGCGTCAGGCGGCGGGTGCCGGCCGGCGTAAGGTAGTCGCCGGCGTCCTGATCGGAAGGATAGCGCAGCAAGGTGAGCAGGTAGCCATCGGAGCCGCCGGGAGGCAGTACGTTGTTGTTGCGGGCATAGCTAAAGCGGGTGGATGCTTTGAGCCAGGGCAATAATTTGGCTTCGCTGCTGATGGCGGCATTGACTTGGTCGTATTCATTGGTAGGAATAACGCCTTGATTTTTGATATAGGCGCTGGACAAGCGGTAGGTGATCTTGTCGGAGCCGCCCTCAAAGGCCAGGTCATGGCGCATATTGGTACCGCGTTGGAAGAAGCTGCCCAGGTTGTCGTAAAACTGGGTAGCAGACTCATACTTAGGCCCAAAGAAATCGGGATCGTTGGTATCAACGATGCCGTTGCGGCCGCGGCCATATACCTGCTGGATTTCGGGGAAGCGGTACACCTCTGCTACGGAAAAGCGGTTGCGGTAAGTGAGGCGGCCGGCGCCGGCGCGCCCTTTGCTGGTAGTGATGACGATGACGCCATTGGCGCCTTCGTTGCCGTAGAGGGCGGCGGCTTCGGGGCCCTTCAACACCGTCACGTTCTCAATGTCGTTGGGGTTGAGCTCGGCCAGACGGCTGGTGGTTTCGTCGCGGTTGTTGTTGACGTTGGGCGAAATGCCGGCCCCATCGGAATACAGCGTATGCTGGTTGAGGGCGTTGCTGTTGATGGGCAGGCCGTCGAGTACGATGAGGGGCTGGTTGCTGTTGCCGATGGAGTTTACCCCCCTCAGGTTGATGTTAACAGAGCCGCCTGCCAGGCCGCTGGTGGGGGTAAGCGACAGGCCTGCCACGCGCCCTTGCAGCGACACAAAAGCGTTGTCGCGTTGGGTATTGAGCAGGGCCACCCCCGACACCGATTGGGTAGAGTAGCTCAGTTTGCGGCGGTCTTCGCGTATGCCCAAAGCCGTAACGACGACTTCCTCCAACTGGGCGGCCGAAATCGTGAGTACGATGCTGAGGGTAGTGGCGCGGCCTACGGTAATGGTTTCCGTATTCATACCCACCATAGCTACTTCGAGCTGCTGGCCTTCGGAAGCCATGATGCTGAAGTTGCCGTCGATGTCGGTGACGGTACCATTGGCTGTGCCTTTTACGAGAATGGTGGCGCCAATGAGCGGCTCTCCGGCTTCGTCTGTTACGGAGCCTGAAATTTTCTGTTGCGCCTGCGCCAAGCCGAAGCCCAGCACCACCAGCAACAGCGTCAGCAACGGTCGGATCGTTGCTTTGCTTTTTGTCGTTAAACTAGTGAACATAAAGCGATTGTTTGTTAAAAATAAACTAAAGCCAACAAAAATAACACATCTACTTTAATTTGCTTGTTTTTTACAAATAACATTTTACTTCCTCCTTATTTATATTTGGCCTAAATAAGCCCGGCGGATAAAAAGAGTTCATAGCCAGTTTGTTAGCCGGCGTTGTTTTAGGGGCGGGCGCCCGGCCTAGCGATGCGGAGGGGTGGCGGCTTCCGGCCGCCAGACGGCGCCCCCAAAGGCGCCGGCCGAGCGATGAGCGAGCCCCGCAGCGTAGCGACCCCGCGCAGGATGCCAACGGAGGCAACTGCTATGCGGGGAAGGCCCCTGGAGAATGTCAAATTTTAAAATTTTTAAAATACAGTGTGGGCCGCACAGCTTCACTTTTCTTCATCCGACAGCAGATCGGGCCTGCGGGCGCGGGTTCGGGCGAGGGCTTGCTCGTAGCGCCATTCCTCTATGCGGGGAAAATTGCCGCTGGAGAGTACTTCGGGCACCTTCCAGCCGCGATACTCGGCCGGGCGGGTGTATACGGGCGGCGAGAGCAGGTTGTCTTGAAAAGAATCGAAGAGGGCGCTGGTTTCGTCGTTGAGGACGCCGGGGAGCAGCCGGCCGAGGGAGTCGACGAGGACGGCGGCAGGTAGTTCGCCTCCGCTGAGCACATAGTCGCCGATGCTGATTTCGAGGGTTACGTAATGCTCGCGGATGCGCTCGTCGATGCCTTTGTAATGGCCGCTGACGAGCAGCAGGTTTTGCTTCATGGAGAGGCGGTTGGCGGTTTTCTGGTCGTAGCGCTGGCCGTCGGGGGTGAGGAAGATGACCTCGTCGTAGGTGCGCTGGGCCATGAGGTCGTCGAGGCAATTGGCTAAGGGTTCTACCATCATTACCATACCTGCGCCGCCGCCAAACTGGTAGTCGTCTACCTGCTTATGGCGCCCCAGGCCGTAGGCCCTCAGGTCGTGGACAGCCACGGTGAGCAGGCCTTTATCCTGAGCGCGCTTGAGGATGGAGTGCTGGAAGGGGCTTTCGAGCAGTTCCGGCAAAACGGTAATGATGTCGATGCGCATATTCTCAAAAAATTGATTGGGTGCAAAAATAGGCCAGAATTTCCAGAATTTTAGCGAGCGTCTATTTGCCCTTCCAACTGAAATTCCAGGTAATGCTGGGTATCACCGGAAACAGCGATACTTTATAGGCTTTGGCCTGGGCGGTACCGGCGCTGACATCGGCTTCGAGGTCGTAGTAGATGAAGAAAGGATTGCGCCGGTTGTAGGCGTTATAAACAGAAAACACCCAACTGCTGGATAGTCGCCCCCGGGCGTCGGGGTTGGGTACGTAGGTGGCCGAAAAGTCGATGCGATGATAGGGCTGTACGCGGGCGCTGTTGCGCACGCCGTACTCCTGCACCAAGTTTTGGTCGATGAAGTAGAGGCTGCGCAGGGGCGTGAAGGCCTGGCCGGTGCCGTATACAAAGACGCCGCTGACTTCCCACTTTTTGCTGAGCTGGTAGTTGGCCACCACCGATACGTCGTGGGTGCGGTCGTATACGGCTGGGAATACCTCGCCCTCGTTGATGTCGGGGAAGATGCGCTCTGTGCGAGAGAGGGTATAGCCGATCCAGCCGGTAAAGTCGCCTCGTTTTTTGTTGACGAACAGCTCTAAGCCGTAGGCGCGGCCTTTGCCGAAGACGAACTCGTTTTCGAGGTCGGCGGCCGCGTTATCGACGTAATTTTCGCGATAGTCGATTTGATTCTGAAGATCGCGGTAGTAGGTTTCTACGCTTACCTCATAACGGTTGTCGAAGAGGTTGCGGAAATACCCGATGGCGTACTGCACGCCCCGTTGAGGTTTTACGCGCTCGGTACTGGGCACCCATACGTCGGCAGGCAGCGTGGAGGTGCTGTTGCTCACGAGGTGGATGTACTGATTGGTGTAGGTGATGCCGCCCTTTAGGCTGGCGTCGGGGCTGAGGCTATACCTGAAAGTAAGGCGAGGCTCCCAGCCGGTATACGTGGTTACGGGATCGCCCTTGGCATATTCCTGCCCGTCTACTTTGGAGGTATACGGCCCCAATTGGGTAAACCAGCTCCAGCGCAGGCCGACATTGACGCCGAGGCGCTTGCTGATGCGCCAGTCGTCCTGCACATAAAAGGCGCCCTCGTGTGCGAAGCGGGCCGTCTGGTTGTTGGTGAAGGTCTCCTCGCCATTGGTGGCCCGGGCTACGTTGGGCGTAAGGCGATGGTAGATGTACTGGGCGCCGTAGCGAACGTGGTGTTCGGGGAGCGGATAATAGTCGAAGTCGAGTTTGAAGTTATAGTCGCGCACGCCGCTGAAGACGTCCACTTCGAAATCGCCCTGGCCGCCGTTGAACCCAAAGTCGTAGTCGTTGTAGATGGCCGACAGGTTGAAGAAAAGTTTTTCGCCGAAGAGATGGTTCCAGCGCAGGGTAGCCGTACCATTGCCATAGGGCAGGTTGAAGGAAAAATCGCGCACGTTGCTGCGATAAGTGAGCACGTCGCGGCCAAAGTAAGCGCTGAGGAAGATGCGGTCGCGCTCGCCGGCTTTGTAGTTTACTTTGGCATTAAAATCGTAGAAGTAGTAGTTGGTGCCGGCGAAATTGGTGCGCTTGAGAAAGGGTTGGGCCAGATCAAGGGCGTAAGTTCGGCGAGCCGACACAATAAAGGAGGCTTTATTGCGCACGATGGGCCCTTCTAAGGTGAGGCGGCTGGCAATGAGACCGATGCCTCCGGTGAGCGCAAAGTTTTGTTGGTTGCCCTCTTTCATTTGAACATCAACCACCGACGACAGCCGGCCGCCGTATTGAGCGGGCATCCCTCCTTTGTAGAGGGTTGTATTCTTGAGGGCATCGGAGTTGAACACCGAAAAGAAGCCCAAGAGGTGGCCTGAGTTGTATACCACGGCTTCGTCCAGCAGTACTAAGTTTTGGTCGGGTCCGCCGCCGCGCACATAAAAGCCTGCATTGCCTTCGCCGGCCGACAACACCCCCGGCAGCAACTGCAGGGCCTTCAACACGTCCACTTCTCCAAAAAGGGCGGGCAGTTTTTTGATTTGTTCTACGGAGGTTTCGACCACGCCCATCTGGGTCGACTCTACGTTGGCGCGCACGTCTTCGGCGGTTACCACCACCTCTTCCAGGGCTACGCCTTCGGTCATTTCCACGGTCATGGTTTTGTTGGCGCGCAGGTCAATGGTTTTCTCCTGATCGGTAAAGCCTAAGTAGCTGTATACGATGGTGTGCTGCCCTGCCTCCAGGGTGAGGGAGTAAAAGCCGTAGGCATTGGTAGCTGCGCCTTTCAGCGGATTATCCTTCACGTACACATTGGCGCCGATGAGGGTTTCGCCAGTGCTTTCATCTTTCACATAGCCACTGAGGGTAAAACGCTGTTGGGCGCTCAGGGCGGCGGCAGTCATCAGCAGGATCAGGGCCGGCAGTAACCGTAGCTTCATATTGCTTTTTGAGGTTGGTTGGCTATGGAACAGCAAAAAGAGGGAAGAGGTTTGTCAAAAGGAAAAAACCCCGCTGCAATGGTGCTTTGCATATTACTTTGATGCTACCTTTGCGGCCGGCTTTCAAACCTAACCAAGTACTATGGCCACTTCGACCACTCCGTCTATGGTTTTCGACCGGGCGTCGCTCAGCGATGAGCAACTGTTGAACTTGTACGAGCATCTGCTCCGCCCCCGCATGATAGAAGAAAAAATGCTGAAGCTGCTGCGCCAGGGTAAGGTGAGCAAGTGGTTTTCGGGCATTGGGCAGGAAGCCATCAGCGTGGGCATTACGCGGGCCCTGCTACCGGATGAGTTTATCTTCACCCTGCACCGCAACTTAGGCGTTTTCACCTCCCGGATGATGCCGCTCGACCGGCTGTTCGGTCAATGGCAGGGCACGCTTACGGGCTATACCAAGGGGCGCGACCGCTCGTTTCACTTCGGCGCCATGGAACACCACATCGTGGGTATGATTTCGCATCTGGGGCCACAGCTTTCGCTGGCAGCCGGCGTGGCGCTGGCGCACAAACTCGGGGGCGAGGGGCGCGTATCGGTAGCCTTCACCGGCGAGGGCGGCACCAGCCAGGGCGAGTTTCACGAGGCCCTCAACACGGCGGCTGTGTGGAAACTACCCGTCATCTTTGTAATCGAAAACAATGGCTACGGGCTATCTACGCCCACCAACGAGCAATACTGCTGCACTACTTTGGCCGACCGGGGCCCGGGCTACGGCATGAGGTCGCTGGTGATCGACGGCAACAACATCCTGGAGGTATTCCACACCATCAGCCGGCTGGCGGCCGAGCTGCGCGAAAAGCCCGAGCCAGTACTGCTGGAGTGCATGACCTTCCGCATGCGCGGGCATGAGGAAGCTTCGGGCACCAAATATGTGCCCAAGGAACTGTTCGACATCTGGGGTCAGAAAGATCCCCTGCTCAACTACGAGCAATACCTCGTCGGCGAAGGTATCCTGACCGAAGCCGCCCAAAAGAAATTCCAACAGCGCATCAAAAAGGAAATTGAAGCCGGCCTAGAGGTCGCCTTCGCCCAACCGGAGGCCCACTCCACCGAGGACGCCGAACTGGCC
>CAYOTJ010000038.1:0-13649 GCA_964406855.1 uncultured Saprospiraceae bacterium | reverse complement strand
GGGTAGACAGTTGGCCGCCGGCGGCGGCTATCAACGGCGCCACCTCCCGAATCATGGAGGCCCGCACACCGCTTTCCTGCTCGGCGTATTCGGGGGTATACCCGGCATACTCCTCGCGCATGGCCTCGATAAACTGCTCGAAGGCGACGGGGCGCTGCGGATGGCGGGCGGCTAAGTACTCCTTCCAGTTGACCCAGTTTTCGAGGTATTCGCGGTTGTAGAGCCCCTCGTCGAGGATAATTTTGGCAATGGCCAGCAGCACGGCGGCTTCCGTGCCGGGGTAGCTGGGCATCCAGTAGTCGGCCATGCTGGCGGTGTTGCTCAGGCGGGGGTCCATCACCACTAATTTGGCGCCCTTCATTTTGCCCTCTATGATGCGCTGGGCGTGGGGGTTGAAGTAGTGCCCGCTTTCGAGGTGGGCGCTGATGAGGAAGATGACCTTGGCGTTGGCGTGGTCGGGCGAGGGGCGGTCGTGGCCGTACCATACGGCATAGCCGAAGCGGGCGCCCGACGAGCAGATGTTGGTATGGCTGTTGTGGCCGTCTACATTCCAGGCCTGAAGTACGCGATCCATGTAGCCTTCGTGGCCGGGCCGGCCTACGTGGTAGGCAATCTCGTTGTTGCGGCCTTCCACGATGGCTTTGCGCATGCGGCCGGCGATGTCGTCGAGCACTTCGTCCCAGCTCACGCGCTCCCACTTGCCCTCGCCGCGTTTGCCTACCCGCTTGAGGGGGTAGAGGATGCGGTCGGGGTCGGTGAGCTGGTTGATGGTAGCCGGCCCTTTGGCGCAGTTGCGGCCCCGGCTGCCGGGGTGGTAGGGGTTGCCTTCAAACTTGCGCACGGCCCAGGTTTCCTTGTCTATATAGGCCGTGAGGCCGCAGGCGCTCTCGCAGTTGAAGCAGGTGGTGGGCACTATGCTGTAATGCTTTTTTTCGCGCCGGGGCCAGGCTTTGGCCTCGTACTCCACCCAGTCGTCCCACTTGTCGGGGGGCGGAAACTTGTCGAGGTCCGGCCCGTCGTTCATGCGGTCTAAGGGCGCTTCTTCCTCCTGATGCAGGTTGGGGATGAGGCCTATTTTTTCGGCCATGCGCTCGATGAGGGTATGCTTGCGGTTGGTCATATTCTTTTGAAAGTTTAAAGGCTGTGCGCCCGTAAAGCTTGCGTTATGGTTGTCTTTATGGTGGGATAAAAGCCCTTTGCGCTTTTTATTTTCCTGCAAATCCGGAATTCAATTCCGAATTTGCAGGAAAATTTTTCCAACAACTACACCAGCGCTATCCGCTGAGGCGCCTCCACCCAGATTTTTTCCGTGAAGTAGATGCCCAGCAGCACCGCTACCCCGGCAATAGCTACAATGGGCGTAGCAGCCGGCCCCGACAGCAGCAGCGCCAGCGGGAAGAGGTTGCCCAACAGCAGCGTGCCCCAGCGGAAGGTGGAGCGGTAACGACCCGTAGTAATCATTTTTACCACCGCCTTGGCCTCGGCCGTGGGGTGGGTGATGGTCAGCTCTACCCACAGGGTCAGCAGATTAACCACCATCGATACCACCATTAACCCGGCTAAGAAGTTTACCCAGCCCACCCCATTGGGCGTAAACAGGGCCACAATGGCCAAAAAAGCCGCCCCCGCCATAAAGCTGTGCACCAGCATGTGCACCACCAGCAGCGGGCTCTGCCAGAAGTCGCGCCCCTTGGCCTGCGCAAACAGGAAAGCCGTATACACCGCCGTCATCACCGCCGCCAGCGTGGCCAGCAGATAAATGATCGGCAGCAAAATGCCGCCCCAGCCAAAGAACGCAAAGGCGCCCAACAGCGTCAGCAGGCCGCCGTAGATCGTAATGGTATAGCCGCCCCGCACCAACCACGACGACCAGTGGGGCCGTAGCAGCACATACAAAAAGCGGTCGGGCCGGTCGAGGTCTTTCACCAGCAGCGCCCCCGTGGCGCCCAAGAAGAACAACGCGCCGCCCAGCGCCCACACAAAGGTCATATCGCCCACCTGGGCCAGCCCCAGCGCCGCCGCCAGCACCGGCGCCAAAAACGCGCCCGCCGCAATGGCCTTGGTGAGCACATAGGCCGATACCTCCCAGCCCCACAGGATGCCCTTGTTGGGGGCGTCGTATACGCGGCGGGCCTTGCCCAGCATGATGTCTATCGATTTTACGGGCCCCGAGCCCGCTACTTCGCCGGCTGTAGCCTCCTGGTTGTTGGCGGCCATCAGCGTTTGTAGTACGTCGCCGTTGCTGTATGCCAGCTTTTCAGCCGCCTTGGCGTAGTGGCCCACACCCCGCGCCTGGCTGCTCCAGAAGTAGTCGTCGGAGCGCTCGGTAGCTATGGGGTTCAGCGAAGCCTCATCGCCGTTGATGTAAAACAGATTCGGCTGCGTGCCCTTGGCGGCCTTGCGCACGCTCACCTGCTCGCGCCCCAGCAACTGGGCAATCTCCGACTCGGGGTCGTCCATGTCCCCCGAAATGATGGCATGCTCGGGGCATACATTCACACAAGCCGGTTCCAGCCCCAGGTCTATGCGGTGGGCGCAGTAGTTGCACTTGGCCGCCGTATGGTTTTCGGGGTCTATGTACAGGGCGTCGTAGGGGCAGGCCTGCATACACGACTTACACCCGATACAACGATTCTTATCAAAGTCTACAATGCCGTCTTCCCGGAAAAACAGCGCCTCCACCGGGCATATTTCCACACAGGGCGCATCGGTGCAGTGGTTGCAACGCATCACCGAAAAAAGCCGCCGCGTATGCGGAAACTCCCCCTTCTCCACCTGTTTTACCCAAGTTCGGTTGACGCCCACAGGCACCTGGTGCTCCGATTTGCAGGCCGTCGTACAGGCGTGGCAGCCTATACACTTTCGGTTGTCAATAATAAATCCGTATCGCATAGCCGTTGCAGTATGTCACGATAATTTGAATACTCAAAAATATGAACAACCTTTCATTTATTTGAAAAAACGGAAAAAAATTTTGAAAAAAAATTTCTCATGCCTGAAAATTGCGGTAAAACCGGGGTTTTCAAAAATCTATTCTAATTCTATCGGGATTGCATAAAGAGGCGCCCTCGTGTTTTTTGGGGGGCTGGCGCGCCGGTATGGCTGTACGCCAGGGGTTGTCGTCATCTGCCGGCGCGCCACCGCGTCGTCCGCTCTTATGGCCGCCCTTTGGGGGGCGGCCATACCGCTTCCACCGCTGCCCCGGGCGTTTATAGTTCTCCAAGTCAGGATGCACAAATCTTGGCTTGGAGAACTATACCTCCGGCGAGCCCCCTCCTCCGGCCCTACACACCTGCCCATTGCCGCACCGCAGCTACCAGCGCATCTACGCCTTCGCGCAGGGGGCGCACAACAGGCAGGCCCGTGCGGGCGTGCAGCTCGGCCTGCGCAGCCTGCGCGGCGGCCTCGTCGAGGTCTTCTTCATTGAGGGCTATGGCCAGCACCCGGGCGCCGTACAAAGAGATGAGCGCCAACTCCGATTCTATAGGCGCCAGCGCAATATCGGTGCCTTCGTAATGCGGGCGCCCCGGCGCGTGTTGCAAAACGACGCCCCGCGCATTGCCCGACAGGATAAACTCGCTGCCGGCAGGCCCCGTAGGGTTGCGTAGCGCGCTTTGCCCCTCTATGAAGATAAGGTCGGGCCGGGCCTCCTGAAAGCAGTGCAATATAGCCCCTTCCAATTCTCCGCTGATAAAGTCATTGACGGTAGAGTCGAAAATAAAGCCGTATGGCGAGCCCTGCATCCAGCCCGTCTGGCCGGTATAGATCATCTCGACCCTGAGCCCCTGTTGTCGGCAGCCTTCCATCAGCCAGCGGGCTGTGGTGCGCTTGCCCAAGGCGCAGTCGGTGCCCAAAACCGCCACAATGGGGGCCGTCACCCTAAAGATGTCGCCCGTCCAGAAGCGCAGTTCAGTGCGGGGCTTGGGCCTGCGCACATCGGTGATGCTCACGCCGCGGGCTTGGGCGCGCCCGGCAAACTCGGGGTCGTCGGCTAAAAAGGTATGCAATCCATTCACGAGGTGCAAGCCGTGATCGATGGCGCTCAGCAGTTGCTCGCGAAAGGCCTCGGGCAACTTGCCGCCCGCTAAGGCTACGCCTACGAGGCAGTGGGTAGGCCGCTCTACGTCTGTCCGGGCCATATATTCCGCTACTGTAGCCACTACGGGCACGCCTGCGGGCCGCCCATCCATAACCTCGCCTGCATCCCGGCCCACAAAGCGATAGTCGATGACGCCCACGGCTCGAAAGCGATCGCTGCCCCGGAGTATGCCGTGGCAGGTTTTGGCCGAGTTGTTGTCCAACAGGCCGTGAGTGAGGATAAGGCAGGGTGAGGGAGAAGATGAGGAGGACATGGATGTTGCGTTTTCTTCGGGGCTAAGTAAGGGGTTTTGAGCGAGAAATGAAAATTTTTGACAGCGATGATTTTCGGGAAAAGTATACGCCTGAAAGCCGTAGATCGGGCAATTTTACGCTCAGAAATCCGAATCACAACACAAACCTGCCTCTATGTCGCTAATGCCTTTTCAAGCCGAAGAACTGCCGGAGTACTTGTACCGGCTGCGGCATTATAAATGCGGTGGGAGCAATGCCAATGACATTCGCGCCGAGTTCTACGAACTGCGCAGCATGATCATGGAAGCGCCCAATACCCGCGACATCGACAAACCGGCCGATGACAGGTATGCGCGTACCTTGGTTGCATTAGACAAAATGATGGCCAACCACGATAGTGTGGTGATGGTGGTAGACGAAAGCCGCATACGGGAGCTACCCGACGGGCAGTTGGAAATTGTATCGAAGCCATTGCGCGAACGCCCCCTGACATCGGGGCTGTACATCTGTAGCGGCAGCTCTTATGCCGACCAGCCGTCGGCTTTGTCGCGGGGCACGGGCTTCTTTATCGCCGACGGCGTGGTGGCTACGGCCGGCCATGTGCTGCTGACGGGGCGCCCGGGCGATGCCCTTCACCGGGTGCGCTTTGTAACAGGCGTGGCTAAAGCCTATGACGATCATCTCAGTACGGGCATAACCATAACGCACGAGCAGGTATTCAGGCCCAAGGCCGGATTTGAACTGACGGGCGCCTGCTATCAGGTGTCAAGTATGGGCGCCGATTGGGCCCTGGTACAGGTAGAGCCGGTTTATCCGGATCGTGTCAGCCGGTTGCCAACGCCTTTGACCATTCAGGAGGCTCCTGTAACGAACAATCAAAAGGTGTACTGCTTAGGGCATGGCCTGGGGCTGCCGGTGAAGGTATCGTACAAGGGGCTGATTTGTGCCAACGACACCAACAGACCTTACTTTGAAACCTCCCTGACGCTGCTGGGCGGCAACTCGGGCTCCCCGGTATTCAACGCCGCTACCCACGAGCTGGTGGGCATCTATGTGCGGGGCATCAACCAGTTGGTGCGTAACGCCGACGGCTGCTTAGTGGTGCACAACGAAATAGTCGCCTTCGAGGGGCAGGAATGCCAGCGCATGGCCCCGTTGCTAAATGCCTTGAGGCTGCTGAATAGAAACAACCGCTAAAGCGCCAATATTTTTCCCTGACCCGAACACAGACAGTTAAAATCCCCTGAGGCGGCCGGCCGGCGCAGTCCGGTTGGCCCGCCACTCCCAATTCCCCCCCGCAAAGGGGATAAACGCCTAAAGCCAAATGTGTTAAAGAGCCATTTACGTGGAAGACACCGAAATGAACGAAGCCCCTTTACGCACTTGCCCGCCTCGCTGCCGAAAGGCAGCGGGGCAGCAGGTGAAGAAGCCTTTATAAACCACTTAAATATTATCTCCTATGTCGACTATCCCTGAGAAGAGAAATTTTGTGCCCTACGCTTACTTATCCAAGGGCGACAATGGCGTATTCCATTTATTTGTTTTATCGCCCACCACCGGAGATAAAACAGTAGAATGGAGCCCTGCTCAATATGCCAATGGCGCCACTACGATCTATGGTACGGTGGACACTGACTCGGGTAATGCCAATGAGGTGCACAACCGCTGTAAATACTACGAACTGACCCCCGGCGCCAAGGCGACAGAGGGTAATTATACCTTTAATGAAAGTACCTTTGAAGTGATCATCACCGTAGGCGAAACGGGCGTAGCTGAGCACAAAATCACCTTGTTGTATGTTGATGCCGACCTGGCTGCGCCCACAACGGCCTCCCTAAACGCAGGCATTGCTTACAACAGCCCCTATGCCTACCTGACCAACCCGGAGTCGGATAGCAACGGCAACAATAAAAAATATGCGCCCCGTTGCGTGATTATTACCAATGGCTATGTGCAACACAGTCAGAAAGTTAGTATCTTGTCGTCTCAGATGGGCGCTTGCGCTCAAGAGGTTGTATTACTCAGCAACAGCTCGGGCGTAGCGGAAATTGGCTCCAGTGCCTTAGACGCCAATAAAAGCGAATATGCCGAGAATGGCCCCATTGACGGCTACTTTCACATACAGATACTGCTGGCCGATACCACTACGCGGGCCAATGAGTTGGGGGCAGGAGGCGAGGTCGTGAATCAGGCTACTTATGCCGGCGCTAACGGTTATTCGGCTGCTAACCTCAGGTCAGTGGTGATTCGGAACAAGAGCTCAGATACAGATGATATGATATTCATCTGGGAGTAGTACCGTTATAATCTCTCGTACCTCCGCACCTAAAACCCTCTTAAATCTTACAATCAAATAAAAATGAAAACCAGGTTACTGATTAGTTTTGTATTATGGATTTGCGCTGCGCTCTCACTTGGAGGCCAAACCATTGAAGCCGTTGATGATTTAATCAGTCAATCCAAGGCGCTGCGAGATAGCGTACCCGCCGAGGCCCTGGAGTTTGCCCGGCAGGCCATAACGGCGGCGCAAACCATCGGATACCGAAAAGGAGAAAGCGACGCCTATGTAGCCGCAGGAAGGGCGCATAAAGAACAGGGACAATGGCTGCAGGCTGAGGTAGCTTATCTTTCGGCCCTGCCCATAAGGCGCGCCTTGGGCGACTCCAGCGGGGTGGCCAGCATTTACAACAACCTGAGTTCGGTAAAAGAAGGAACTCGCGAATGGGAGGCAGGTATCCTCTATGCCCGTCAGGCGCTACGGCTGTGGGCCGGCGATGCCAGAGAAGCCAATGTCTGCAACAACTTAGCCAACCTGCTGGCCGAGGCGGGGCGGCTCGATTCAGCCGTTTATTACAATCGCAGGGCGATGGCGATAGCCCGGGCATCCGAAGATGCGCAAGTGGAAGCAGAAGCGGTATTTGGATTGGCCAACCGGTTTCTGTATCTGGAACAGTACGATTCGGCCAAATGGTACTTTCAACAAGCCGAAGCGCTATTTATGGAGTTGAACCTCGTGAACGAGATGCCTGATATTGCCAATAGCCGCGGGTTTATGGCCTTTAAACAGCAGGAATTAGACTCGGCCCGAATTTTCTTTGAGCAAGCCCGAGCGGGCTATACCGCCATTGGCGATTCGGTGGGTTTGGGCTACGCATATTATAACCTGATGCAGATAGCCCTGGCTGAAGGAGGATATGGCCTGGCCCGGGCCTACAAGGATACCATCAGCCAGTCAGAGGCCTTTCAGGATGCCAGCGCCCGCCAGCTTATGGCCACCAACGAGGCTGTTATTGATGCCAGTGAAAGGCAAAGTCGAAGAGCAAAGCAGTTGTATTTAGCCCTTGCCGGTATCGCGCTGCTCTTTGGAGGCATTTTGTATAACCTGCAACGGTTAAAGGCCCAAAAAATAGTCGTAAAAAGCCAGCAGTTGGAAATAGAAAACCAGCGCTTAGAAGCCGAAAGAGAAAAAGACAGCCTCATCAATGCCCATATCTTAGAAAAACAGCAAACGGCGGCCGATGCAACCGATGCCGAGCGCGAGCGAATAGGAGAAGAACTGCACGCCCAGATAAACCCGCTATACGCTGTGAAGTGGCGAATGGAGGACATCTCCCAGCATCTGCCTCCAGACCAGAAAGAAGCGGCCAAAGAACTAAAGATATTGGTAAAGCGATTGTCGCAAATGCATAGCAAGATAAGAACCCTCTCACATGAGCTGTCAACGCCCTCCAATAACTGGCCAACCGATATTCGCGACTTTTGCAACGGCCTTATGAAGATTGTCAAGGTACGGGCTTCTATCAATTTTACCAATATTTCAAAAGCCATCCCGCCTAAAATGGGCAATGCCGTCAAAATCATGATTTATAACCTCATCGGCAACACGGTAAAACACGCAAAAGCGCAGGAATTGATCATTAATATAGTAGCAGACAGCCAATACCTGAGGGCCAGCGTTGAAGACGACGGACAGGGGTTTGACCCCAATGCGCCGGCCAAAAACAAAGGCCGCGGATTGGCCTATATCCGGGAAGAAGTGGCCAAATACGGCGGCACTTTCAGCATAGAGTCCATGCGCGGAGAAGGGTCGCGTTTTTACATATCCATACCACTGCCTAAGCCCGACGAAGAAGCGGAATAAGCCTGGCGCGCCTAATGCCCCTTAAAACTACCATACTAAACCAACCACAGGGGAGATATGAATGAGCGAACGTCAATAGGTATTTTTATTGTAGACGACCACAGCATCATCGCCGATAGTTTAGCCTTGGTTTTTAACGAAAAAAACAAGGAGCTGGGCTACGTGCGATACCATTTTGTAGGCAGGGCAGAGAGCCATGCCCTGGCCATGGAGCGCATCGCTGCTAAGCAGACACGGATTGATCTGGTGCTCATCGACCTTCAGTTGGAGGGAAAAGACTCGGGTTTTCGGGTGGTGGAAGAATTGCAAAAACTTTACCTCCATGTAAAATTGGCCATACTAACGGGCTTTGGCCGGAGGCAGTTGCTGCTTAAGGCCATGGAGATGAAAATTCAGGGCTTCATTTCCAAAAACCGCAGCAGCCACCAGATATTGGAAGCCATAGAGGAGATCATGGCGGGTAATACAGTAGCTGACGCAGATGTAGACGAAGATCCGGCTTTGCCTCCTCCCACGTTGGGGGAGCCGGAGCCGCCCTCTGTACCCATATTCAGCGGGTGTCTCTGCGATGGCCTGATGTCGACGCAGCGACAGATTTTGCCCTTTATCGCCGAGGGGGTACCCGACGCCAAAATCTGTAATGCACTAAATATCAGTGCCAACCAATTGGAATACCGCATCAAAGGGCTGTCGGCTAATCTGGGCGCCGGCAACCGGGCCGAGCTCATTCGACTTGGCAGGGAGCGGCTGCACATTTGTAAAACCCAGTGCCCCAACCACAAAATCTAATTGCTGCATGGCTCCTCCTGCTATCCGGGTACTCATTGCCGACGACCATACTTTTTTGGCTCAGGCGCTGGCCGATATGATCAATCGCGACAGCAATATGCACGTAGAAGCGATGGCGCACAACTTCGCCGACCTGATGAAAACAGACAGCGATCTGCCTGTAAATATTCTCTTGTTAGACAAGAGACTGGGTCATGTGGATGTGCTGAACCGCATCGAAGAGGTACGTCAGAAATTTCCATTGGCCAAGGTGGTTATCCTCACGGCTTTCCCCGATCAAAAGGAAGCCCACGAGGCCATTAAAAAACACTGTTCCGGCTATATCGAAAAAATCGCCAGCAGCGCCATTATTTTAGAAAGCCTGCGCAAAGTTCATCGCGGAGAGGTGGTCGTACACTTAGTCGGCCCCGGCCTCGAAGAGCAGTTGGAGCCGGCTGGGCTGGACGAGCTGGATAAACTGACCGAATTAGAGATCAACATACTGGCCCTTTTAGCCCAGGGGAATAAACTTGGGGGAATAGCCGCTCAACTTGAGATCAGCGAACCTTGGGTAAAGCGCAACATCGCCAAGCTCAAAATGAAGTTGGGGGTGGAGAACCGCACTGAGCTCATTGCTAAAGCCATAGATATGGGGTTGTGCTAACCCATCGGCGGCTGCCCTGTTGTGTAGTCCCGTTTTTTTGTCTAACTTGGCGGCCCTAACTTCGTCATTATGAGCCAGATTACCGTCAAGAGCGGCAAGGGGGAGCTGCGGTTGCAAAAGAGCCGGACCTTAGTGGGCCTCAAGCCACAGGACGTACACGCCAACCTCAGCGAACAGGACTTCGTAGCGCGCTATCTGCACACTCACCTCGGCGGTTTTCAGGTGATGGCTATCCAGCCCACTGCCGAGGGCGTAGACTCGGGCCTTGACGAACTGCGCCGGCGCGACGACATAGCCGTAGGAACGCACGTTTATTTTGTGGAGGGCAGCAATCGGCCCATCGTGCCTACGGGCGAGATATACCTAACCTTTGAACATGGCGTCAGCGAAGCCGAGCAGGCCATTGCCCTCGACGAGTTTCACTTAGCGTTGGTAGAACGGCGCGATGCGCTGCGCTTGGTTGTTCGCGTTACCGCACTGTCGCCCAACCCTCTCAAAACGGCTTACCTGCTTCAGCAAACGGCTATGGTAAAAACAGCCGAGCCCGACCTGGATATGCCCGTCGATGAATACAATTTTAATCTGCCTGCCGATGACCTGCTCCCTCACCAGTGGCATTTGGCCAACAACGGTCAGGTCTTCGACGTCAACTATCGCCTCAAGGCCGGCGCCGATGCCCGCGTTGTAGATGCCTGGCGGCGCCTTGGCGGCCTGGGGTCTCCCAATGTTGCCATTGCGGTCATCGATAATGGTTTTGATCTTAGCCACCCCGACCTGAAGGACAAGGTGGTAACCCCCTGGGACCTCTGGAACAACTCTGCGGCCATACAGCAGGGCGATCCCCGCTATACCCACGGCACGCCTTGCGCCAGCGTGGCTTTGGCTGCCGCCAATGGGCGCGGCATGGTAGGCTCGGCGCCTATGGCTCGTTTTATGCCCGTTAGCGGCACTTCCTTTGGCGTGCGCGCCACGGAGCAGATGTTTGATTATTGCGTACAAAATGGCGCGGATATCATCAGTTGTTCGTGGGGCACTACCGACCCCGCCTTCAGCCTCAGCGCCGCCAAAACAGAAGCCATCACCCGGGCAGCCCGCCAGGGTCGCAAAGGCAAAGGCTGCGTTATCCTTTTTGCCGTGGGCAATGAAAATCTTGACTATGTAAATTTTTATGCCGCCCACCCCGATGTCATTGCGGTAGCGGCGAGCACCAGCCAGGACATACACGCCACCTACAGCAATCGGGGTAGAGAGGTGAGCGTATGTGCGCCATCTAATGGCGACTGGCCCATCACGGCTGCCCGCGCCTCCTGGGATGCAGGGCTCGACGGCCAGGTAGGGGTGCTGAAATTCTGGCGCGATGGCCGCGATCGAGGCCCCCTCTATAAGCACTTCGGCGGTACTTCCAGCGCTACGCCTCTCGTAGCCGGGGTATGCGCCCTGATTCTGTCGGCCAATCCTGACCTTACCGCCCGGGAGGTCAAGGAAATATTGCAACAAACGGCCGATAAAATAGGCCTGCCTGGCGACTATGTCAACGGCCACTCGGTGAAATACGGCTATGGCCGGATCAATGCCGACCGGGCTGTAGCTGAGGCCATCCGCCGCCGCGATTCCGGCGCCGTCAGCATTAAGGAAGAAGTAAAGACAGGCGTAGTAGGCGGCTTAGGGCTGTTTCGTTTTGATGTGCGCAAGCAAGAGCCTGCCGGCTGGGCCGTACAGATTGGCGCTTTTTACGACTACGGCAACGTACTCATTCAGGCTGAGAAGTTGCAAAAGCAGTTTGCTGCTCCCGTGGTGGTGAGCATCAGCTCCTTGCAGGGCAAAACGGTCTATAAGGTGGCCATTGGCGCTTACCCTGACGTAACCCCTGCCCGCGAACTGCTGGAGCGGGTAAAAGCTGCCGGCATTGGCGGCTTTCTCAAAAATCTGGCGGAATTTTAGGCGCGCTCCAGCACTACGGCATACCCCTGGCCCACCCCTATGCACATCGTTACGAGGGCGTAGCGCCCCTGTCGGCGACGCAGTTCCAGCGCAGCCGTAAGGGCCAGCCGCGCGCCTGACATACCCAGCGGATGACCCAGCGCTATGGCGCCCCCATTGGGATTTAGCCGGGGGTCGTCGTCGGGCATGCCCAGCGCCCGGGTGCAGGCTAGTACTTGAGCCGCAAAAGCTTCATTGAGTTCAATGACATCCATATCTTTCAGGCGCAGCCCTGCCTGGGCCAGCGCTTTTTGCGAGGCGCCCACCGGGCCTATACCCATAATGCGCGGCTCTACCCCTACTACTGCCGAGCTCACGATGCGGGCCAAAGGCGTGAGGCCATAGCGTTGGGCGGCTTCGGCGGAGGCGATGAGCAGGGCGGCGGCTCCGTCGTTGAGCCCGGAGGCATTGCCGGCCGTGACCGTGCCGCCCGTCTTGCGAAATGCCGGCCGCAGTTGGGCCAGCCCTTCCGGCGTAGTGCCGGGTTTTATAAACTCGTCGTGTTCTGCCCGGAGCGGCTCGCCTTTGCGTTGGGGTATGGTTAAGGGCGATATCTCCTCGGCCAGTCGGCCGGCTGCCCGGGCTGCTGTCGCCTTTTGCTGCGACTGCCAGGCAAACCGGTCTTGATCCTCGCGGCTTATGCCGTACATGTCGGCTAAATTCTCGGCCGTCTCGCCCATGGCCTCAGTGCCATATCGTTCGTGCATTACCGGATTGATGAATCGCCAGCCAAAGGTGCTGTCGTATAGTTGGGCGTCATTGCCAAAGGGCCGGGCGCTCTTCGACATCACCCAGGGGCCTCGGGTCATGTGCTCCAGCCCGCCGGCGAGGTACAACTGCCCGTCGCCAGACACAATGGCGCGCCGCGCCTGGGCCACTGCCGACAAGCCTGAAGCACATAGCCGGTTGATTGTCTCGCCGGGTACGGAAGCAGGCAGACCCGCCAGCAGCAGGCTCATGCGGGCTACGTTGCGGTTGTCTTCGCCGGCTTGGTTGGCGCAGCCCATGATCACGTCGTCAATAGCGCTGGCGGGTAGCTCCGGGTATCGTTCCATTAGCGACCGCAGCACATGCGCGCCCAGGTCGTCGGCCCGTACGGCACTCAGCGCGCCGCCTAATTGGCCGATGGGCGTGCGCAGCCCGTCGATGATAAATGCAGAATTCGACATTTTATTTGGTTGATTTGAGCAAACAATCCCTATTTTGGCGCAAAATACTTTTATCCGACGTATCACGGCCAAAAATGTCTTTTCAACACGAAGGAAGTAAATATTTCGGCGTTTATTTAGAGCGCACCGCACGTCGCGTGCGCCAGGCCTATCTGCATGTTTTTCAGCAGTTGGGCATAGATATTACGACTGAACAATGGGTTTTGTTGAAAAACCTGTACGAAAGAGATGGTCAGTCGCAGACAGAACTGGCTGCCGGCAGTTTCAAAAATGCGCCTACGGTATCGCGCATCATCGATCTGTTGGTCAAAAAAGGTTGGGTATTGCGCCAGGTAGCGCCCGGCGATCGCCGTCGCTTTCAGGTTTGTCTCACGCCTCTGGGGCATTCTACCGTTGAAGCCATCTATCCTGCCGTGTTGGAACTGCGCAGCCAAGGCTGGCAAGGGCTATCCGACGAGGACTACCATACTTTCATACGCATTCTCAACTGTGTGTTTGATAATTATGAGGCGATGGGCGATCACAGTTCTCCAAGCCAGGATTTATAGTTCTCCAAGCCAAGATTTGTGCATCTTGACTTGCTCTTTTTCCGTCT
>CAYOTJ010000037.1:6165-13773 GCA_964406855.1 uncultured Saprospiraceae bacterium | reverse complement strand
ATAAAATCATGCACGTGACGCTGCCCATCAGCGCCGAAACCAGCCTTATGGGCAGCGATTGCGGGGAAGCCTGGTCGCCGCATTTTAAGCAAGGCAACAACTTTTCCATTTCCATCGACGCAGGCAGCAAGGCCGAAGCAGATGCTTTTTTCAACCATTTAGCCCAGGGAGGCGCAGCTACCATGCCCATGAGCCAGGCTTTCTGGGGGTCCTACTTCGGCATGTGTACCGATCAGTTTGGCGTCAACTGGATGATAAGCTTCGACGAGAAGCCTGCTCAGTAAAGCGTTGTAAGCATTGTGCCGGCGTCTTTGAATACATTTTCCGGATTGGCGATGACTACGCTTTCGACCCCTTGCCGGATGGCGGCAAAGGCATTATCGAGCTTGGGTATCATACCCGCAGTAATGATGCCCTGAGCGCGATACTCCGCATAAACATCGGGGGTGAGGGTGGCAATGACAGAGCCATCGTCGTCGGGATCGAGTAATACGCCCGGCTTTTCGAAGCAATACCAAAGCCGTACGCTATAGTATTCCGTCAGGGCTACCGCTATGGCCGAGGCTATGGTGTCGGCATTGGTATTGAGCAGTTGGCCGCTGCCGTCATGGGTTATTGGGCAGCATACCGGGCAGCGGCCGCCTTGCATCAGCTCATTCAGCAGCGCGGCATTTACGCTTACCACATCGCCCACAAAGCCGTAGTCTATGGCCCCTGCTGCGCGGCGGCGGGCTAAGATGGCATTGCCGTCGGCGCCGCTAAGGCCCAGCGCGTTCACGCTTCGGGCTTGTAGGCCGGCCACCAGGTTTTTATTAATCAGCCCGGCATACACCATCGTTACAACATCCAGCGTAGAGGCATCGGTGATGCGACGTCCATCCACCATAGCCGGCTCTATACCCAAGGTGCGGCTGAGCTCGCTCGCGCGTTTGCCGCCGCCATGAACCAACACTTTGAAGCCGGGCAGGGCTGCAAAAGCGTCCAACAGGGGGCCCAACAACGCGGCGTTTTCCACCACCTGTCCGCCAATTTTGATTACATATAGTACTGGCTTCATGGGTAATGAGCGACTACTTTTCCTTGATGATGAGGTTGTCAATCAGGCGAACGCCATCTAACCAGGCGGCGGCGCAAACGACGGCGTAGGAGACGTCGGAGAGCGATGTCAGTGATCGAAGGCTGTGGCCGTCAACGATGCTCACGTATTCGGGCCGGAACCCCGCCTGTTCAAGGGCGGCTAAGGCCTGCGTTTCAGCATCAGCCGGAGCCACGTTACCCCTGAGCGCCCGCTGCCTGAGTTGGGTCAGCACTTCGTAAAGTTTAGGCGCAATGGCCCGTGCTTCGGCAGAAAGGCGCATGTTGCGGGAGCTCATGGCTAAGCCGTCGGCCTCGCGGATGGTGGGCGCCATGACCAGCTCGGCGGGCATTGCCAGCACGCGCATCATCTGGCGCACTACGCTCACCTGCTGGAAATCCTTTTGTCCGAGATAAAGCCTGCGAGGTTCAACCAGGTCGAGCAGGCGCTTTACCACCTGCACTACGCCGGCAAAATGACCGGGGCGATGAGCGCCCTCCATGACGGTATCCAAGCCCGCCAAATCAATGTCGAGCCGGGTATTGAGACCCGCCGGGTAAATCTCTGATTCGGTAGGAAAAAAGAGTACATCGCAACCAACCTGGGCCAACAGCGCAATGTCTTTACCCGGAGTGCGCGGGTACTTCAGCAGGTCTTCGGCCTGATTGAACTGCGTAGGGTTGACAAAAATACTACAAACTGCAACCTGGTTTTCCGCCTTGGCGCGCCTCACTAAGGCCAGATGGCCCTCGTGCAAGGCCCCCATAGTAGGCACAAAACCGACGGAGCGGTAGTTGGCCCTTTCGGCTTGCAGGAAAGCCTGTAGGTCGCCGACGCGTTGAAAAAGGTACATCTGCCCGGTTTGTATTCCTAAAAGTAGCGACAAATATAGACCTTTTTGGCTTGGAGATAGTTTCGGGGCAATAAATAGGATAAAAGTCCTTGATTTTTACTATCTTTGCCGCTCGAAAGGAGTATTTTCTACCTCGTACTATGATTCAAAGAGGCGTATGAGCAAAAAGAGAGTGCTGATCGTTACCCAGGAGATGCAACCGTATACAGAAGGCGGCGATATGTCTACACTGGTGCGCAAGCTTGCGCCTTACGTTCAGGAAAGCAATATGGAAATCCGGGTGCTGATGCCCCGCTTCGGCACCATTAATGAACGCAGGCACCGCCTGCATGAAGTGGTGAGGCTCTCGGGGATGAACATCATCGTCGACGACGATGATTACCCCCTCATCATCAAAGTAGCTTCGCTTCAGGAGGCGCGCATGCAGGTTTACTTCCTCGATAACGACGACTTCTTCCGCCGCAAGCACGTCTTCCGCGGCGAAAATGACGAAGTTTTCGACGATAACGCCGACCGGATGGTGTTTTTCTGCAAGGGCGTGCTGGAGACGGTCAAGAAATTCGGTTGGGCGCCTGATCTGGTGCACTGCCACGGCTGGATGACCAGCCTCATACCGCTCTACCTGAAAACAGCTTACCGTACCGAGCCCCTCTTTCAACACGCCAAGGTCGTTTACTCGCTCTATGAAAGCGATGAGGAAAACCTCCTCGGCGAATCGTTCATCAGCAAGGCTTCGATCAACAACCTTTCTGAGAACGATCTGCGCTTTTATTACGGAGAAAACGGGCCTTCGGTTCACCGGGGCGCTTTTGAATACGCCGACGGCGTTATCAAAGGCAGCGAAACCATCAGCGATGCCGTTAGTGCAGAGCTGGCTAAGATAGACAAACCCGTGCTCGATGTGCATACCGACGATTTTACAGCCGCCTACCTGGAGTTTTACCAGTCGCTGCTGGGTCAGGAAGTAGAGCACTAACAGAAGCCAACGCGCAGTCCGCCTGGCTTACGGTAGCGAGCCAAGGGAGTATCTGCTAATGTTGGGTCAAATTTCCTTATGAAATCAACTACTTTGCTGGCCTTCTCGGCCTCAATGATGTTATTGTTGGGCATTGCCTGCACCGACCCCACCGCCGTTGGCGCCGAGCTCCTTGAGCAAGACCAGGCGGAGGTAGCCTTCACCGACACGCTTACACTTAGCGCCGTTACCATTCCCGGCGACTCGGTGCTCACCTATGTCTCCGGGCAAACTACGCTGCGATCCGACTATTACTTTGGCGATATGGCCGACCCCGTCTTTGGCCGCACCGTCGCTTCTTTTTATCTCCAGCCCCGTCTTTACATCAACCCCTCGACAGGAGATCTCGAATCGCCGGATTTTTCAGACAGCCAGATCGACTCGGTGGTATTGGTATTGCCCCTGGGCCTTAGCGGCCACTATGGCAATGAAGAACAACCCTTCGGCTTTGAAGTATTGGAAGTGACCGAGCCCATCAGCACCTCGCGCAACTATTATTCCAATGTAACTTTTGCTACAGGTCAGACGCTGGGGGGCAACGTACAAACACCCAACTTCGACTCGGTGTTTGTCACTAAGCTCTTCCAAACTTCCGGGGATACGGCCGTTATTCAGCCCCACCTGCGCATCAGCCTCAATGAAGACTTTAAAACTCGTCTGCGCGCTCAGGACAGCCTGATTACTTCCGACTCGCTATGGCTCAATTTCCTGCCCGGAATCATGGTGCGCCCAACTTTATCTAACAATGGATTGTTAAATTTCAAGTTAGCTAATACCTGGGCGGGCATCTACGTTTTTTATACCAAAGACGGCGAACGTCAGGAATATGTATTTCCGCTGCGGAGCACCAGCCCCCGCATCAGCAAGTACGAGCATATCCGCACAGGAGCCGCTATTGAACCATTTATCAACTCAAGAGCTTTGTCTGACAGCCTGCTCTTCCTGCAAGGCCTGCAGGGCTTGGTGGCCGAGTTGGAAATACCTTCATTGAGTCAACTGAACAACTATGCCATCAACCGGGCCGTGCTGGAAGTATCGGCAGATATTCTGGCCATCGACGATACGTCGGTTTACAAACTGCCGCCCCAGTTGGTCGTATTAAAAAAGAATGAGGATGGCGAGCTTGAGCTCATAGACGACATACTGCTGTTCGACAATGATGTCGCTTTCCACGGCGGCAGGCTCGACGCCAGAGACGGCGTAATCAGGTATAATCTCAATATTCCCTACCATTTGCAGTATATAGTGGAAGGGAAAGAGCCCAATAAACTCTATTTAGCCATTTCTCCAGTCGGCTCAACGCCCTACCGGGTAGTGCTGCGGGGCCACAAACGAAGCGAATCACCCATACGGCTAAAGTTGGCCCTGACGGCTCTGCAATAAGGCCGGGTAGCGCGTCGGCGACACAGAAATATTCCCTTCACAGCCCGGATGGTTTCCCTCCCATCCGGGCTGCGTCGTGGAAGCGCCAAAATAAAAACGTTCATTACACTGCTTCATTACAACTCCTATGTGTGGAATAGTAGCTTATCTGGGTAAGCGCGAAGCCTACCCCGTCCTCATCAAAGGATTGCAACGCTTAGAATACCGGGGCTATGACAGCGCAGGCGTTGCGCTGCTCAATGGCAGTATGAGCGTCTTCAAAAAGAAGGGCAAGGTACAAGACCTCGTTGACTATGTAGGCCCCACACCTCCGCATGGCCAGCAAGGCATAGGCCATACCCGCTGGGCTACCCACGGCGCCCCCGACGACATCAATGCTCACCCCCACCAGTCGGGTAATAACCGCCTGGTATTGGTGCATAACGGCATCATCGAAAACTATGCGCTCATCAAGACGGCCCTCCTGAAAGAAGGCCATCAGTTTAGCAGCGAAACCGATACGGAAGTGCTGGTACACCTCATTGAGGAAGTACAGCATCGCGAAAACCTGCCGCTTGAAGAAGCGGTGCGCATAGCCCTCACCCGCGTTATTGGCGCTTACGCCATCGTGGTGATGGACACCCATGACCCCGGCAAAATTGTAGCGGCCCGCAAAGCCAGTCCGCTCGTCATCGGGCTTGGGAAAGAAGAGTTTTTCATCGCCTCCGACGCTACGCCCATCGTAGAATACACCAAGCGGGTGGTATACCTTGAAGACGGCCAGATCGCTACGGTCAGCCTCAATACAGGCTTGCAGGTGCGCACCATTGCCGACAACGAGGTGCAGGCGCCTTTTATCCATGAGCTCGATATGCAAATTGAGGCCTTGGAAAAAGGCGGCTATGATTACTTCATGCTCAAAGAAATCCACCAGCAGCCGCAAACCATCGCCGACTGTATGCGCGGCCGCCTCAATGCCGAGCAGGGCTGGATACGCTTAGGCGGCTTGGAAGAACACGCCAACCGCCTCATGAACGCCCAACGGCTCATCATTGTGGGCTGTGGTACCTCATGGCATGCAGGCCTTATCGCTGAATACCTGTTTGAAGATCTGGTGCGCATACCCGTAGAAGTGGAATACGCCTCCGAATTTCGCTACCGCAACCCCGTGCTCACCGAAAAAGACGTGGTCATCGCCATCAGCCAATCGGGGGAAACCAGCGATACTATGGCCGCTTTGGAGTTGGCCAAAGAGCGGGGCGCTATGATCTACGGCATCGTCAATGTAGTAGGCTCCTCCATTGCCCGCATGACCGACGCCGGCTCCTACATTCATGCCGGACCCGAAATCGGAGTGGCTTCCACCAAAGCATTTACCGGGCAGGTGACCCTGCTTACGATGATGGCGCTGAGCTTAGCTTACCAAAAAGGCGCTATCTCTAAGTCGTATTTCAGGCAGTTGGTCAACGAATTGGCCAATATTCCCGCCAAAGTGGAAAAAGTACTGGAGAATAATCGACTTATTGAGTACATTGCAAGCGAAATCAAGGATCGCCACAATGCCCTCTATCTGGGGCGGGGTTACAACTTCCCCGTAGCGCTGGAAGGCGCCCTTAAGCTCAAGGAAATTTCCTACATCCATGCCGAGGGCTATCCGGCAGCCGAAATGAAACACGGCCCCATAGCCCTCATCGACGAGCAAATGCCCGTCATTGTAATCACCACCAATCGCAGCGCTTACGACAAGATCGTGAGCAATGTGCAGGAAGTGAAAGCGCGTAAGGGGTATGTCATCGCCATCGTCAATGAAGGCGATACCACCATCAGCAAAATGGCCGATCACGTCATCGAAATTCCGCTGACCGAAGAGCCGCTCACCCCCCTGCTGTCGGTTATTCCCTTGCAATTGCTGTCATATTATATCGCCGTTCAGCGCGGTTGCGACGTAGACCAACCCCGCAACTTAGCCAAATCGGTAACTGTTGAATAAAGTATAAATTTTTTATTTGTGGACAAGATCAAAAGAAAGCGGTTTGAAGTTGATTGGAGTGGCGAGTACAACTCCTCCAAGGAAGACATCATCATATCCGAATACGGCCGCAACGTACAAAATCTGGTAGCGCACGCTAAAACCATAGCCAACCCTCAGGAGCGGCAGGCCTTCTCGGAGCGCGTCATCTGGCTCATGATGCAAATATCGCCCCAGAGCCGCAATGTAGAAGACTATCAGGAAAAACTCTGGAAGCATATCTTCCGCATCGCTAATTACGAGCTCGAAGTAACGCCCCCCGAAGGTATAGAGGTAAAGCCCGAAGATGCCCGCAAGCATCCCGACAAGGTGCCCTATCCCGAAAGCCAGGTTCGCTTCCGCCACTATGGCCACAACGTTCAGCGCCTCATCAACGAAGCATTGCAGATGCCCGAAGGCCCCAAGCGCGACGGCTTTGTGGCTGCCATTGGCGCCTATATGAAGCTGGCCTACAAAACCTGGAACCGCGAGCACTACGTCAGCGACGAAGTCATCAAATCTGACTTAGCCGCCATGTCGGATGGCCAGATCATACTCGATGAGGAGATGTCGCTCGACAACCTCGGCGGCGCCCCCAACAACAACAACAATAACAACAACAATAACAAGCGCCGCAACAACAACTACAACAAACAACAGCAGCGGTCGGCTTACCCCCAAAATTCCTACAACCAACGCAACAACAATAACAACCGGATGCGCCAGCAACAGTCGTCGCGCCGCAATAAAAAGTAAACCGAGTTATTACTCCAGCGTTCCGTCATGCAAACCTCCGACGCATTTGTAGTTGAGGGCGGCCGCCGTTTGTACGGCGACATCCTGCCCCAGGGCGCCAAAAACGAAGCCCTCCAGGTTATTTCCGCCGTACTGCTCACCCAGGAGCCGGTCACCCTGTCGAACGTACCCGACATTCAGGATGTGCGCCTGCTCATTGAACTGCTGGCCGGCTTAGGCGTAGCAGTCGAGCGGCTCGACGCCCATACCTACCGGTTTACGGCCCGCGACATCGACCTCGACTATGTGCTCTCGGAAAATTACCTGCGCAATGCAGGCCGCATCCGAGGCTCGGTTATGCTCATCGGGCCGCTGCTGGCCCGCTTCGGGCAGGCTTCGCTGCCCAAGCCGGGGGGCGATAAAATTGGCCGCCGCCGCCTCGATACCCACCTGCTGGGTTTAGAGCAATTGGGGGCCCACTTCGCCTTCAACCCCGACCGCAACATCTACACGTTCTCCACACCCCGCCTCAAGGGTACTTACCTGCTGATGGATGAAAT
>CAYOTJ010000037.1:0-6155 GCA_964406855.1 uncultured Saprospiraceae bacterium | reverse complement strand
GTGACGGGTACGGCCAATGTGCTTATGGCCGCCGTGCTGGCCGAGGGTACAACTACCATCTACAACGCCGCCTGCGAACCCTATGTGCAGCAACTCTGCCGCCTGCTCGTGAGCATGGGCGCCCGCATTCAGGGCATAGGCTCCAATATGCTCGTGATTGAGGGCGTGGGGCAGCTCGGCGGCGCCGAACACCGCCTCCTGCCCGATATGATCGAAATTGGCAGCTTCATCGGCTTAGCGGCTATGACCCAGTCGGAGATCACCATCAAAGACGCCCGAATCGACCAATTGGGCATCATCCCGAGGGTATTCGAGCGTATGGGCATACAGATGGAATATCGCGGCGACGACCTCCACGTTCCCGCACAGGAGCGCTACGAAATTCAGACCTTCCTCGACGGCTCCATCCTCACGGTATACGATGCGCCCTGGCCGGGCTTCACCCCCGACCTCATGAGCGTAGTGCTCGTGACGGCCACCCAGGCAGTAGGCAGCGTACTGGTACACCAGAAGATGTTTGAAAGCCGCCTTTTTTTTGTAGATAAACTCATCGATATGGGCGCCCAGATTATCCTCTGCGACCCCCACCGGGCTACGGTCATCGGGCTGGGCCGCCGCTTCCAGTTGCGCGGCATCGAGATGAGCTCTCCCGACATACGGGCCGGCGTAGCGCTGCTCATTGCGGCCCTCTCAGCCAAGGGCCAAAGTACCATCCACAGCATTCACCAGATCGATCGGGGCTACGAGCGCATCGACGAGCGCCTCAATGCGCTGGGCGCGAAGATTGAGCGGATGTAGCCCGGAAGAAAGCTATGCCCGACAGCCTCCCAAAAAAAATTCCCACTTACTCCGCAGCCTGTAAAAACTGCATTTCATAAAGCTCCCGGTAGCGGCCGTTTTCGTTTTTGAGCAGCGCCTCATGCGAGCCAAACTCGATGACCTGTCCTTTTTCGAGCACTAAGATGTTGTTGGCCTTGCGGATGGTGCTCAGGCGGTGGGCGATGATGATAGAAGTGCGCTTTTCGATGAGAGTATCGATGGCGTGCTGGATGACCGACTCCGTTTCGGGGTCGACGGAGGAGGTAGCTTCGTCGAGGATGAGAATATCGGGGTTGAACACCAGTGCGCGCACAAAGGAGATGAGCTGTCGCTGCCCCATGGAAAGGGTGGCGCCCCGCTCCATAACCTGGTACTGATAGCCGCCGGGCAGCCGCTCGATGAACTCGTGGGCGCCGATGAGCTTAGCCGCCGCCAGTACGGCCTCGGGCGTGATGCGCTCGTCGCGGAGGGTGATGTTTTCCATAACCGAACCGCTGAACAGGAATACGTCCTGAAGCACGATGGCCAAACGGGAGCGCAGAGAGGGCAGGTCGTAGTCGGCTACGCTATGGTCGTCGACGCTGATGCGGCCCTGTTGTATGTCGTAGAAGCGGTTGATCAGGTTGGTGATGGTTGATTTGCCCGAGCCCGTGCTGCCCACAATGGCCAGCGTTTCGCCCGGAGCGATGCGGAAGTTTACGTCTTTGAGCACCCAATCTTCGTCCTGATAGGCAAACCACACGTTTTCGAAGCGCACCTCGCCCCGCAGCTTACCTGCTTTGAGCCGGCCTTTGTTTTCGATCTGCTCGGTGCGGTCGAGCACCCCAAACACCCGCTCGGCAGCTACGAGGCCCATTTGCAGGGTATTAAACTTGTCGGCCAGCATGCGTATGGGCCGGAAGAGCATATTGAGGTAGATGGGAAAAGCCACCAACGCGCCCAAAGTAACGCTACCGCCGCCGATGATGTCGCGGGCGCCCCACCACACCATCAGGGCCAGCGAGGCCGCCGAGATGATGTCGACCACCGGATAGAAGATGGCGTAAGAGCGTATGGAGTCGAGGTGGGCGTGGGTCTGTTCCTCATTGATTTTTTTAAACTTGGCCATCTCCTGCCGCTCGGCATTGAAGATCTGCACCATGCGCATACCCGTGATGCGCTCCTGCAGGAAGGCGTTCATACGCTGCACCTGGGTGCGCACCTTTTGGAAGGCGGCCTTCACTTGCTCTTTGAAGATGTAGCTGGCCACAATGAGGAAGGGCAGCGTAGTAAGGCATACCAGCGTGAGCTGCCAACTGGTGTAAAACATAATGGCGGCCACAGCAATGAGCGACAGCACATCGGCTAAGATGGTGATGATGCCTTCCCCAAAAATGGAGTTGATGGTTTCTATGTCGTTGATGGTGCGGGTGGTGGACGTGCCTATGGGCGTGCGGTCGAAATAGCGCAGCCGCAAGCTGGTGATGTGGCTGAAGACCTTCACGCGCAGGTCGCGGATCACCGACTGCCCCAGCCAGCCAGAGTAGTACGTAAACACATAGCGCATGCCGGTTTCGAGCAACAGCAGCGCCACTACTACGCCCGTCATCCGGATGAGGCCGGCTTCGTCGTTGTTAAAAACGTAGTCGTCTACCATTACCTGTATGAGGTAGGGCCGGGCTATGCCCACGGGCGCCAGCAGTACGGCCAGCACGGCCACCAGGGCAAAAATACTGCGGTAGGGGCGGGCCAGCGCTACTACGCGCCCCAACAAAACGATGTCTAATTGCTTACGTGGAGTTTCAGCCATCTTGATGCTTGTGCTGTGGAATGGTACTCAACATTAATGCCTGCGAGCGGCAAAAGGTTGCTTTAGCGGCACAAATTTAACCCAAACCCCTGAAAATCAAAGATTGGAATTTGGGGCCACGCCGCCGGGCATTCATCTTCTGTTGGCGGCACGGGCGGCGCCGGGCTATCCGGTCGCAGGAGCTCCCTTTTATCCCTTGGCCGGGCGCTCTACTCCCCTTTCAGCCTGCTTGCGGCAAAGCCGTAGCCTCCTCTCGTCTTTTGCTCAATCACAAAGGCCCTAAAGCCTTTATTCTGCCCATACTTCATCGACGAATAGCCAGGTGGCGCCGCCGGCGCCGGGATGCCAGTTCGGACAGGGGCCGTAGTTTTTGGCCGCTACGCGCAGGTAGCGAAAGCTTCGGCCCCGGGCATCGGCCTTAAACTCGTGGGTGGCCGGCATGGCATCGCGATCGGGCAGCGCGTGCCCGATCTCGGCTAAGGGCGTGAATTGCACCCCGTCCTCGGAGGTAGAGAATTGCACCCGGCGGGGGAAGAACACCCAACTGCCCACATCTTGCAGGAAGCCGACGCCCACCTCGCGGGGTTGCGCCTGCTCGCCCAGGTCGATGGTAGCTACAAAATCCTGTCCCTCGTAGCCCTGCCAGCGTCCCGTACGGAAGTTGGGGCCGCCCCGCTGATAATCGATGAGGGCGCCGGGGCCGCCCGCCGAATACTGATTGGCGTAAACTGCCCCGAGCGTGGCTGATCTGCCGCCGCGAATTTTGTAAAAATGCTGTTTAACCCCAAGGCTGTAGTCATTGTTGGGGGAGATGGTCCAAGCTTGCACCAGACAGCTCTCGCGCAATACGATGGGACCTTTGTACCCGGTTGGGGGCGCATCGGCGCCGATGGCCACCGCAATCGCGCAGTTGTCGCAAGCCGAAGCGACGGATACCACCATGCTGTCGGTAAAGGTAGAGGATACCGCTTCGATGATGGGCTCCGGCATGATGGGCATTACGCCCTCGTTGCGCACGAGGTGATTGGCCGGGGCTGTCTGGCGGGCAAAGGCTATGTCGGCGGTGGTATCGGGGCCCAGGCGGAAGCTGAGGGTACCGCCCTCTACGAGTTGGTCGTGGGAGAGGTAATAGGCAGGCAGGGGGCGCCCGTTTAAAGTAATGTCGTGCGCTACCGGCCCCGACTGGGGCGCCTCGATGACCAGTGAGCGCCCTCCGGAAAGTTGTACTGTGGCTTTGTCGAAAATAGGGGCGCCCAATTCGTAGCGCGGCAGCCCCGGCGTAACGGGGTAAAAGCCCAAAGCGCTGAGGACGTACCAGGCCGACATTTGGCCGCAATCTTCGTTGCCGCTGAGGCCGTCGGGGCGGGGGGCGTACATTTCATCCATGATGCGGCGCGCCAACTTTTGGGTTTTCCAGGGCTTGCCTACAAAATTGTAGAGATAGGCCACGTGGTGGCTGGGCTCATTGCCGTGGGCGTATTGGCCTATGAGGCCCGTGATGTCGGCCTGCTGCCTGCCGGTGATGCGGCTGTCGGCGGCAAAAAGCCCGTCGAGGTTGCGCTCAAAGGCCTCGGGGCCGCCCATGAGCTCAATGAGGCCGCCCAGGTCGTGGGGCGCAAAAAACCGGTACTGCCAGGCGTTGGCCTCGGTATAGTTGAAGTTGACCTCGGCGGGGTCGAAAGGGCCAAACCAGTTGCCATCCACCCGGGCGCGAAAGAAGCCGGTGGAAGGGTCGTAGAGGTTTTTGTAGTGCTGCGCCCGCCGGCTGAATTGCTGAAAGAGGCGCTTTTCGCCCATGGCGTGGGCAAAGCGGGCGATACACCAGTCGTCGTAGGCATACTCCAGGGTTTTGCTTACGCTTTCGGCTTCGTCGGAAGCCAATACGCTGCCGTGCTTTCGGTAGCTTTCGAGCCCAAAGTGATTGAGCCCGGCGCTGTGTTGCATAGCCTCCAGCATGAGGCTGTGGTCCCAGTCGGCCAACCCCTTGGCATAAGCGTCGAGGGCCACCGATACGCTGTGGTAGCCGATCATACAGTCGGTTTCATTGGCGGCCAGCTCCCATACCGGCAGTCGGCCGCCCTGTTGGTAGTGCAACAGGAAAGTACGAATAAAATCCTGGGTGCGTTCGGGTTGCAGCAGGGTCATCAGGGGGTGATTGCCGCGAAAGGTATCCCAGAGTGAAAATACGGTGTAGACCTTGCGCCCGGGCTCGGCCCGGTGAGCTTGGCCGTCCATGCCCCAATATTCGCCATTGACATCCGACCATACGTTAGGGGCAATCATGCAGTGGTAGAGGGCGGTGTAGAAGTTGGTACGCTGATCGGGGGCGCCGCCTTCAAGCTGTATGCGGCCCAGTTCTTCGCGCCAGCGGCCTTCGGCCTGCCGGCGGGTGAGGTCGAAGTCCCAGTGCGGAATTTCGGCTTCTAAGTTGGCGCGGGCGTTTTCGATGGATACGGCCGAGATGCCCACTTTAACCAGCAACTCCCGGCTGCGGGGCAGGGCAAAGCTAAGCCCAACCTTCACGGGTCGGCCATTGCGCAGCTCGCGCTCGCGCAGGCGTGGCGGCTCTGAAAAGCGTATGACGAAGTGTACGCGCTGCTGATTGGCCCAGGCTCGGGAGTATCGATAGCCGCTGATTTCGCCCTGAGCGAGGCGTTCGAGCGAGAGGCTGTCGGCCGTCAGCAGATCGCGGTGGAGGATATCGAGTATCACATTGCCCTCGCGCTGCCCCTTAGCATAGCGATAGCGGTGAAAGCCCGCCCGCTCGGTGGCGGTAAGTTCGGCGGTTATGCCATAGTCGGTGAGGAAGGTATGGTAATAACCGGCCGAGGCCCGCTCGCGGGCTTTGTCGAAGCGGGATGCGTAGCCGGAGTCGGGGCCTGCCGCTGCGCCATTATCGAGCTGGATGGGGCCGGCTGTGGGCATCAGCAGCACGTCGGCATAGTCTGAAACGCCGGTGCCGCTGAGGTGGGTGTGGCTGAAGCCGTAAACAATGGTATCGGTGTAGTGGTAACCGCTACAGCCATCCCAGCCATCGAGGCGGGTGTCGGGGCTGAGTTGCACCATGCCAAAGGGCAGGGTAGCGCCTGGAAAGGTGTGCCCGTGGCCTCCTGTGCCAATGAAGGGATCTACCCAGCGCAGGGGATCTGCAGACTGGCCCGTCAGGAAGGGGCAAGCCAGAAAAAGTAGTGCGGCAACGGCGGCGTAACGCATCATCGGGTGTATTGTTTAGCTTCTACGAAGATGAGAATTTTTGGAGATATACAACCTGGGTTAAGTGGAGGATATGCGCTTTACGCCGGCTATGCGGCCGGTGGGGGTTGGGGCAGCGGTGGAAGCGGTATAGCCTCCTTTACCCCACGGAACAGCGCAGCGTATGTTCCGTGGGGTAAAGGAGGCTATAAGAGCGGACGACGCGGCGCCGGGCCGGCCTGGGCATCGACCGCTAAGACAGGCATTGGCTAAGGCCGGTCCGGCGGCCCCCCAAAAAATACTTTCCTTGAGGGGGTTGATTCTTCAAGCGTTGTTGGGCCCTATCATCATTTGA
>CAYOTJ010000036.1:634-13889 GCA_964406855.1 uncultured Saprospiraceae bacterium | reverse complement strand
GATGGGGGAGGGGAAGGCGTCGGCTTCGCGCATGCCCTCGGGCAGGGTTACGCCGCAGAGGCTGCGTTTGCCCTGGGAATACTCGCGCCAGGCGTGGCCGGCGAGGTAGCCCCTGATGACCATTTCTACGCGCAGGGGTTCGCATTTGAGTCCTATGGCTACGTTGGGGTCGGGGGTGTCCAGCAGCCAGTTGGGGCAGATGTCGCGGGTGGCTTCGAGGAAGTGGGCTGCCGTTTGGTTGAGTACCTGCCCTTTGTAGGGAATGGGGCGCGGCAGCACATAGTCGAAGGCAGAGATGCGGTCGCTGGCCACCATCACTAATTTGTCGGTTAAGGTATATACGTCGCGGACTTTGCCCCGGTAAAATTCGGTTTGTCCCGGCAGTTGGAAGCGGGTTTCCATGATCGCATTCGATTCGGCAGCCATGAGGTTGAAATTTGGCGCAAAGGTAGGGCCCGGCGGCTCAATTTCCCAATTCGAGCTGGTTTTTTACCAATTCAAAATAGGCGCCTTTTTGGGCGATGAGGCTCTCATGGGGGCCAATTTCGACGATGCGGCCCTGGTTGAGCACCACAATCTGGTGGGCGTCGCGCACGGTGCTGAGTCGGTGTGCCACTACGATGACGGTGCGCCCGAGGAAAAAGGATTGCAAATTTTCGATGATGCGTTTTTCATTTTCGGCATCGAGGGCGTTGGTGGCCTCGTCGAAGAAGAGTATAAGGGGATCTTTGTACACGGCCCGCGCAATGAGCAGGCGTTGGCGTTGGCCCTGGCTGAGGCCGTTGCCCTGCGCGCCCACTTTGGTTTTTACGCCCAAGGGGAGTTTTTGCAGGAAGCTGCGCAGGTTGGCCGTTTCGAGGGCGCGGAGAAGACGTTCGGCATCGGTATGGTCGTCGCTTTCGGCTACGTTGCGCTCTATGGTGTCGGAGAAGAGGAAGCCGTCTTGGAGCACAGCGCCGCAGACCTGCCGCCAACGGCGGCGATTGATTTGGTTGAGGGAGAGGTTGCCCACCCATATCTGGCCGGCGGTGGGTTCATAAAAGCCCAACAGCAACTTGATGAGGGTAGTTTTGCCGCTACCGCTGGCGCCTACGATGGCCGTAACTTTACCTTGCGGGATATGCAGCGAAACCTGGTCGAGCACCAGCGGGCTTAGCTTGTTGTATTGGAAGGACACCTGTTCGAGCCGGATGTCGGCGGGCATGGGGAAGTCTTCGACCCGCGCAGCATCTTGCTCTAATTCATCTTCGAGATTTTGGATTTCCCCGAGCCGCTCGAGGCTAAGGCGGGCTTCCTGAGCGCTGCGCACAAATTCGGCCAATTGGCGCAGGGGGTGATTCATCTGGCCGGCGATGTATTGAATGGCGAGCATCATCCCTAAGCTGAGCTCGCCCCGGATGACGCTGCCGGCGGCGAGGTAGGTGATGAGGATGTCTTTGAGTTGGCTGATGAACTGAGCGCCGGCGTCCTGATATTGGGTGGTGGTGAGGTAGCGGATGTTGGCGTCGAAGAGACGACCTTGTATGGCCGTCCAGCCCCAGCGGCGGCGGCGCTCGCTGCCCTGAAGTTTTATTTCGGGCATACCTTGCAGCAATTCGAGCAGGGCATTTTGGTTGGCGGTTTGCTCGCGGAATCGGAGTTGGTCGATTTCGGCCCGGCGGCGCATAAAAAAGCCGATCCAGGCGCCGTAAAGCAGGGTTGCTATGAGGAAGATGAAAAAAATAGCGGGGTTGTACCAGGCCAGCACCCCGCCCAGCACAACCAAGCTAAAGGCTGAAAACAGCGCGCTGAGGGTGGAGTGGGTGAGGAATAGCTCGATGCGGCGCTGGTCGTAGATGCGCTGGAGGATATCGCCGGTGCTTTTGGCATCGAAATAGGCGATGGGCAGCCGCATGAGCTTGGTGAGGAAATAGCCCATGAGGGAGACATTCACCCGAACGCCTATGTGCAGCAGAATCCAGCCTTGCAGCAGATTGATGGCCGTTTCGCCCAGAAAGAGGGCGAGCATGGCGGCCAGTACAATTTTGACGAAGCCGAGGTTTTGGTTGTCGATGCCTACATCTACCACCGACTGTGTGAGAAAGGGAAAAAGCAACTGAATGACGGCCGAGGCGATGAGTCCCAGCACCAACTGGGCGATGAGGCGGCGATAGGGGTGCAGGTAAGTGAGTAGATAGCCTAAGCCGGGGCGTATGTTGTTATCGCCATGTTCCTGGCGCTCGTAAAACCGGGGCGTTGTGGCCAGTACTAAGGCGATACCTTCTCCGGGTTTGCCATACCAGTGGCGTTTGAAGGTTTCGCGATCATACCGGATTTTACCTAAGCCCGGATCGGCGACGTATACGTAGCGCGCGTTGATGGCGTAGACGACTACAAAGTGGTTTTGGTTCCAGTGCGCTACGCAAGGCAGCGGGATGTTTTCTAAGGCTGCTTTTTTGCCTTCTACGCGCTCCAAAGGGATGGATACGGCCAAACTCTCCAGGCCTATTGTATCGGCAGCTTCGGAGAGGCCGCGCAGGCTCACCCCCTCGCGGTCGATGTAGCTGGCTTCGCGCAGGTACTGAAGCGAATAATAGCGCCCATAGTGGGCCGCTACCATGCGCAGGCAGGTAGGGCCGCAGTCCATGCCGTCTAATTGGCGATAGTAAGGAAAACGATCAAACAGCAAGTTCAGGCCTTTTGGATTCCGGGCTAAGATAATTCAATTTATTATCTTCGCTGCCGGTATTGCAAATTGTCTTATAGAGAATGGCTGCCCGGCGGGCAACCATTACCGGTAAAAGCAGGAACTATGGAGCGTATTTTTCTTTGGTTATCCCTCGGATTGTTTAGCGCCGCGGCTATGGGGCAATCCCAGGATGCGAGCCAGTCGCCCTGGCATATTGTCGCCAGTGAGATTGACCCCAATAACTACTACGGCATCACGGTAGCCAATGGCATGGTGGGCTTGGTGTCTTCGCCCGAGCCGATGAAGGTCAAAGACGTAGTGCTCAATGGCGTTTACGACTACTACCAGCGGGGCCGGGTGAGCAACATCCTCAAGACGTTCAACCACGTCAATATGAATTTGGATGTAGACGGTCGCAGGGTTGGCGCCCGCGACATCAGCCAGTTTGCGCAAACGCTGGATATGCGCAATGCCGAACTGATTACAACCTTTAATGTAGGGGATAAGATCAGCGTCACCCATCGGTTGATGGCGCTGAGGCATTTGCCATTTACGGCCATGAGTATCGTGGAGATCAAGGCCCATAAGGCGGTTCGCATCACGCCTATGAGCGTCATCGAAGCGCCCAATCACCTGGCTGATGTGCGCAATTACTATGCCGAAATTGACCGCCCTCATGTACTCATCCCGCTGATGAGTTCGGTAGCCAACAGCCCTTCGGGCAAACACCGGTTGGCGGCGTCTACCAGCTTCATCTTTGAGGAGGCGCATGGCAGCGAGCCGGATATCATCCACGAGGACTGGGACTACAACATGCACTTGGCCAAGTTTTACAAAGACCTCAAGGCTGGTGAAACTTATACCTTTACCCTCGTTGGCTCGGCAGTTTCTACCGAGCATTATGAGGATGCCCATAACGAAGCGGAGCGCCTCACGATCTTTGCCGCCCTGGAAGGCCGCGACCGGCTGTTGCGCCGCCACCGCGAAGCCTGGGATGAACTCTGGAAGAGCGATGTCATCATCGAAGGCGATCTGCGCAGTCAGCGGGCGGTTCGCTCGGCGCTCTACCATCTGTATGCCTTCGCACGGGAGGGCACGGCCTACAGCCTGTCGCCCATGGGGTTGTCGGGGCTGGGGTATAACGGCCACGTATTCTGGGATACAGAACTGTGGATGTATCCGCCCTTATTGGCTTTGCAGCCTGAAATGGCCAGGTCGCTGTTGGCCTATCGGGCCGAACGCCTGCCGGCAGCCCGCCAAAATGCCTTCTCGCATGGCTATGCCGGCGCTATGTACCCCTGGGAATCAGCGGGCGAAGGCTCGGAAGATACGCCGGTATGGGCGCTCACGGGGCCTTTCCAGCATCACATAACCGGCTGTGTGGCCTGGTCGTTCTGGAAATACTACCAATTGACCAAAAACAAGGAGTGGCTACGGGAGGAAGGCTGGCCGGTGATCAAAGCGTCGGCGGAATTTTGGGCCAGCAGGGTGGAACGAAATGGCACTGGCCGCTACGACATCAATAACGTGATCGGGGCCAACGAATGGCAGGAGAACATAGACAACAACGCCTTCACCAACGGCATGGCCCAAACAGCGCTCCGCTATGCGGCGGCGGCGGCGCGCGAACTGGGGATGAGCCCTAACCCCGATTGGGAGCATGTGGCCGACAATATTCCCATCCTGCGCTTCCCCGATGGCGTTACCCGTGAAAACGCCACCTACGATGGGGTGATGATCAAACAGGCCGATGCAAACCTGCTGGCCTACCCGCTCAACATCGTATCGGCAGAAAAAGACATTCGCCGCGATCTGGCCTATTACGAACCTCGTTTTTCGCCTGAAGGGCCGGCGATGGGGCATTCGGTGTTGGCTACGCTTTATGCCCGATTGGGCGAGCCCGACCGCGCCTACGAGATATTCCAGCGTAGCTACCAGCCCAACGAAGTGCCCCCCTTTGGCGTATTGGCCGAAACGGCAGGCGGAACCAATCCTTATTTCGCTACGGGCGCCGGGGGGATGTTGCAAGCCGTTATCTTTGGTTTTGGCGGTTTGGACATCACCGATCAGGGCATCGTTCAGCGCCCTACGCGACTGCCGCGCCAATGGCGGAGCCTTACCATTACGGGCGTGGGCGCCGAGCGGAAAACCTTTACCGTACGATAGAAAACAACACTCACTCGTATATAAACCAATATGAAGAATATTGCTTTTATGGGATTCATCCTGGCTGTATCGTTGCTGGGATGCCGATCGGAGAACCCCGAATATCAGCAGCAGATGGCCGGGGCCGATTACCTGCACAGAACCGTAGATCAACTCACGGAAATCATCATTCACGATATTTTTTCTCCTCCGGTAGCCAGCCGCATTTATGCCTATTCCAGCATTGCGGCCTACGAATGTTTAGCGGCGGGCGATCCTATTTACCGCTCTTTAGCAGGGCAGTTGAATGGCCTTGCGCCTGTGCCGGCTCCGGAAGAAGGGCAGGAGTACTGTTTTCCGCTGGCAGCCGTCAAAGCTCAGATAAAAGTAGGGCGGGCGCTCATTTTTTCAGAAGCCGTCATGGATGAATACGAACAAAAACTGATGGCGGAGATCGAAGCCATTCGCATACCCAAGGCCGTTTACGAGCGCTCGATGGCGTATGGAGAGGCTGTGGCAGACCACATCTTAGCCTGGTCGGCCAAAGACAACTACAAACAAACCCGAACCTTCCCCAAGTACAGCGTAGACATTCAGGATGAAAGCCGCTGGCAGCCCACGCCTCCGGCCTATATGGACGGGGTAGAACCGCACTGGCGCTCCATTCGTCCTTTTGTGCTGGATAGCGCCGGGCAGTTTAAACCCATTCCCCCTACGCCTTTTAGTAAGGATAAAGGAAGTCTGTTTTATCAGGAGGCCATGGAAGTCTATCAGGTGGGCAAAGGTAGCGAAGCCGAAAATAAGGCCGAGGTTGCCATTGCCAGCTTTTGGGACTGCAACCCCTATGTGAGTCACCAGCAGGGGCACGTTATGTTTGCCACCAAAAAAATTACGCCCGGCGGCCACTGGATGGGCATTGCCGGCCTGGCATCCCGCCAAACCCGGGCAAGCATGTCTAAAACGGCAGAGGCTTACGCCCTGACGGCCATTTGCCTCATGGATGGGTTTATCAGTTGCTGGGATGAAAAATACCGCTCCAATCTGGTAAGGCCTGAAACCTATATCAACAAGTACATTGACCCCGAGTGGCGGCCATTGCTGCAAACGCCGCCGTTTCCGGAGTATACCAGCGGCCACAGCGTCATCAGCCGCGCTTCGGCGGTGGCGCTTACCCGTATCTTTGGCGACAATTTTGCCTATACCGATACCGTAGAGGAACCCTACGGCCTGCCTTCCCGTTCGTTTGCCAGTTTTATGGCTGCTTCTGAAGAAGCCGCCATCAGCCGCATGTACGGCGGTATTCACTACCGACCCGCCATCGAAAATGGCATAAAACAAGGCGAAGCCGTAGGCCGGTTTATTCTGGAACGGGTACAAACGCGGGAAGGCCAGTTGGGGCTCAACCACCGCTAAGCGCCTGTTCCACATCGGCTATAATGTCGGCGATGTCTTCAATGCCTACCGACATGCGCACCAAGCCATCCGTGATGCCTTGCCCGAGCCGAACCTCAGGGTCGATGTTGCGGTGCGACATGGTGGCCGGGTGCATCACCAGGGTGACGGTATCGCCCAGCGTAGCGGCAATGGTAGCCAGCCGGAGTCGGTTCATGAAGGCCTTGCCGGCCGTTTCGCCGCCCTTGAGCTCAAAGCTGAGCATGCCGCCAAAGCCCCGCATTTGCCGGCATGCAAGCGCATAATCGGGGTGGTTGGGCAGGCCTGGATAATTGACATGGGCAACCTGTGGACATTCCGTAAGAAACTCAGCTAACGCCAAGGCATTTTCGCATTGACGGGTTACCCGCAATGCCAGCGTCTTGAGTCCGTTGTGCAACAGCCACGCGTCCCAGGCGTTAGCGTTGGGGCCTATGAGCTTAAGTACGGGCAATAGCCTGTTTTGCATCAGCGCGGGATCCCGGCCAATGACAACGCCACAAATGGAGTTGCCGTGCCCGTTGAGGTACTTGGTAGCAGAGTGTACTACAAAGTCGACGCCCCAGGCTAAGGGTTGCTGTACAACGGGCGAACAAAAAGTATTGTCAACCATTGTATAGCAATTGTAACGCTTGGCCAGTTGGCTGAGGGCTTCCATATCTACGCAGCGGAGTACGGGATTGCTGGGCGTTTCGATGTAGATGAGCCGAATGGCGGGATTTTGCCGCAAATGCCCCTCTACAAGGTCAAGGTCGCGCAGATTGCTGAAAATGGGTTCAATGTTGAGGGGTTGAAGCACCTGCCGCATGAGTTCCGTTGTGCCGCCATAGAGATCCTCCTGGGTCAGGATGGCATCTCCGGGTCTCAGTAGCCCCATCAAGGGGAGCGCAATGGCTGCCATGCCGCTACTGGTCAGCAGCGCTGTGGGTTGTAAATCCAGTCCGTAACTTTCCAGTTGCGCCAATTTAGCGGCTACGGCATCCACAGTAGGGTTGCCAAAGCGACCGTAAATGTAACCAGGCCTGCTTCCGCTGAAAATGTCGATGCCCTCTTCAACGCTGTCGTAGCTGAATGCCGATAAAGGATATATGGGCAGTTGATGGGGTTGCGTACTGCTGGGATCCTGAGGGTCGCGGGCACATAGCGAGCCAAACTGCAAACTGTCTTTCATCTTTGGTTGTTTTATTTTGAAGCGAATGGACGAAAAAACAAAGTTTTGGGAGCATTATAATCCCTGCGGTCATTTATTTTTGTTCCTTCGCAAAATTATGTCGCTCAACAGCGGCCGCGGGCGAGGGTTACAGCGCCCGCAGAGGACCCAAATTGACTAAATCACAAACCAGGCGAAGACGCCTTAAAAGCAAATGTGGGAAGATCGTTACGAGCAAGACGACCTGTCCAGCGATGACTACTACGAACACGAAGAGTTTACGGTAGACGCCAAGCAGGCGCCATTGCGGATAGATAAATTTTTGCAGGCTCGCTTGTTCAGCGTTTCCCGCAACCGCTTACAGAATGCGATTCGGGCCGGCTCTGTATTGGTCAATGGCCTTGAAGTTAAGCCCAATCATAAAATTAAGGGCGGCGAGCACATCTCTATGGTGTACCCCAAGCCGCCGGAGCAATACAGGCTATTGCCCCAAAATATACCGCTCGATATCCGCTATGAAGACGATGACCTCCTGATCGTACACAAGCCGGCAGGAATGGTCGTGCATCCCGGGGTGGGCCATGCGCGCGGAACACTCGTCAACGCTCTGGCTTACTATCTGGGGCAAACCTTGCCCGTTCTCGATGGCAATACCGAGGATCGGGTCGGACTCGTTCACCGCATTGATAAGAACACCTCGGGTCTGATGGTGGTGGCTAAAAATGACTTTGCCATGGCCCACTTAGCCAAGCAGTTTTTTCACCACACCATTGAGCGCACTTACAATGCCTTAGTTTGGGGGGAGCCGGAACCCGGCGAAGGTTCGGTAAATGCCCATATTGATCGGGATCCCAAATTCCGCCAGCGCTTCAAAGCTTTTCCAGACGGCTCTCAGGGCAAGTGGGCCGTAACCCATTATAAGGTGCTCGAATCGCTATATTACGTCAGCTTAGTACAGTGCAATCTTGAAACCGGCCGTACCCACCAGATTCGGGTGCACATGCAGCACTTGGGGCATCCGTTGTTTAGCGACGACCGCTATGGCGGCGACCGCATCGTGAAGGGCACCATCTACAGCAGGTATAAAGAATTTGTCGATCACGCCTTTTCCATCATTCCCCGCCACGCGCTACACGCCAAGTCGCTGGGCTTTGAACACCCGCGCACGGGCCAGTGGATGCAGTTTGAAAGCGAGCTGCCCGCCGATTTTCTCACTGCCTTGCAGGTATGGCGCGAATATGTAGCTCAGCGCCGGCAGTCGACGGGTATTCACGGGCTAAACTGATGGCCCGCAGCGGGCTTATTTTTCCTGCCGGTACTGTTCCTGCAACTCGCGGGTAGTTTGGGTGCTGCCATCGTGGCTCCAGCCGGGAGGCCCCAAAAGGTAGTGCAGCCGATTGCGCAGACCTACCGGGCGCTTGAGGTCTTTTCCAATACCCAGCCATTCGTGAAAGATGGCATGAGCCAACCCTTGCTCGGGTAAGGGGGAGGTGAGCCCATAGCGGATGGGCTCGTAGGTTTGCGGGTCCAGCTCCTCCTGGAAACTGCCAAAAAGCCGATCCCATATAATCAATAACATGCCGTAGTTCTTGTCTAAATAAAGAACATTGGAGGCATGATGCACCCTGTGGTGCGAAGGCGTCACCAAAACGTATTCCAGCCAGCCCAATTTATTGATATACTCGGTATGTACAAGAATACCCCATATCTGAGTGGCCGAAAAGATGAAGAGAATATCGCTGGGCGCAAACCCCAGCCAGGGCAGCGGCAAAAAGTAGATAAAACGATACAAAGGCTGGAAGATGGACGACCGGAACCCTACGCTCAGGTTGAATTTCTCGGAGGAGTGGTGGGTGACGTGCACCGCCCAAAACAAACGGCTCTGGTGGTCAATGCGGTGTAGCCAATAGAAAAGAAAATCCATGCCGATAATCAACCCCAGCCAATAGGCGGCGCCCATTGTGGGCCAATCGATGATCCGATACTGAAAAAGCCAGGCAAATACCAGCACATACACGCTTCGGAAGGCAAGATCAATGCCGCCATTGAGCAGCATAAACGTCAGGTTGTACAGGGTATCCCGGAAGCCGTAAGTGCTGGGGCGATGATAATGGCTCAGGATAATTTCCAGCAAAATGACGCACACATACAACGGCGTGGTGATCAACAGCAAAAGTTGTTCCATAAGCGGTATTCAGTTTATACGGTGGTAGCCGGGGATTTCCGGCCCCGCCACATGCGGTCTTTACCGGATAAATCCTGTCGTATTTCAATCGCTTCAAACGCAGCGGCCTCCGGGCTTGCTGCCAGGGTATGCGCATTAAATTCATTGCACTCAAAAAACAGCCAACCCCCCGCACTCAATTGTTGCGCCGCCAGCGCCATAATGGCGCGGTAGAAAAGCAGCGGATCGGGGTCGTCGACAAACAGGGCCAAATGCGGCTCATGCGCCATCACATGCTCGGGCATAAGGCCGGCTTCACTACGGGGAATATAAGGCGGGTTGCTCACAATAAAGTTCCATTCAGCCCGGGGCAATTGTCGCCACGTCAAAACATCAGCCTGTTCAAAAGCTACGGCCAGACCCAGCCGCTGTCCATTGCGGCGCGCCACATCCAGCGCGCCCTCGCTCACATCCCATGCGCATACCCGGGCGTAGGGAAGCTTTTTTTGAATGGCCAAGGCGATACAGCCGCTGCCTGTGCCCACATCCAGTATCGCAGGGGCAGGCAAAGCCAGTTGACGCGCCGTAGAGAGCACCCAGGCAACCAACTCTTCGGTTTCCTGCCTCGGGATGAGCACCTCCGGGTTTACTTCCAGCTTCATGCCATAGAAGTCGGCCTGGCCCAGCACGTATTGCAGGGGCTCCCCGGCTTGCAGCCGGGCGGTCAATTGTTCAAAACGGCGCTGTTCTTCGGGCGTCAATTCCCGGTCAGGCTGGCCGGGGCGCCTCCCCAGCGCATCTTCAGCAACAATAGCGGCAATAGACGAAGCCTCCCGCTCGCCGTAACGGTCTGTCAACGCTGCTTTTAATAGGCGGATTGCCAGGGAAATGAACATGGGGGAGCAAAGACTAAGAGAGTCTCGATTTGAAGTCGTCATAGCCAAAATGGCGTACGATTTCCAATTGTCCTTCGCTGCGCCACAGGCATATAGACGGCAGCCTGACCCCATTGAAGGTAGTCGTCTTGACCATGGTGTAGTGGATCATATCCTCAAACACCAGCCGGTCGCCTATGCTAAGGGGAACTTCAAAGCTGTACTCCGTCATGTAGTCGCCGGCTAAACAACTCACCCCCCCAATGCGGAAGGCCGGCAGGCCGGGCAGGGGGTCTGCCGAACCCGGATTGATGCGGCCCACTGCATCAACGGCGAAAAGCCGCGGGCGGTAGGGCATCTCCAATGTATCGGGCATGTGCGCCGTAAAGGAAATGTCGGCAATGGCCGTCTTTACGCCTCCATTGTCTGTGATGTCCAGCACCCGGCTCACCAATACGCCCGTTTGCCAGGCAATGGCGCTGCCGGGCTCCAGAATGACCTCTAAGTGAGGGTGGCGGTTTCGGAAGGCGAGGATGGCTTCTATCAGCACATTCGCTTCGTAGCCTTCTCTTGTCATCAGATGGCCGCCGCCGAAATTTACCCACTTGAGTCGGGGCAGGTAACCGCTGAAACGGCGCTCAAAGGCTTCTATCAGTCCGGCTGTGGTAGCCGCCGCCGATTCGCATAGCGTATGGCAATGCAGCCCCTCTACCCATTGTGGCAGCTCCCCTATGTTGGCGGAAGACTCGCCCAGCCGGCCGGTAGGCGAAGCCGGGTTGTAGAGGTCGGTAGCTACATCAGAAAAATGCGGATTCACGCGCAAACCCACCGATACCCCGGCCGCCTGCGCCCGTTGGCCATAGAGGGCCAGTTGGTTCAGCGAGTTGAAGGTAATGTGGCTGCTGTGCCCCAGAATGGCGTCGAACTCCTCGGGCAGGTAGGCCGGCGAGTAAGTATGCGCTTTCATGCCCATCTCTTCATGGATGAGCTTAGCCTCGTGCAGCGAGCTGGCCGTGGCGCCGCTCAGGTATTGGGCTACAGTAGGAAACATCCGCCACATGGCAAAAGCCTTGAGGGCCAGGATTACCCTGGCCCCTGAAGCTTCCTGTATTTGGGCGATGTGCCGCAGATTGGCCAGCAACTTGTCCTCCTCCAGCACGAAGGCGGGGCTGGGCGCCGTGCGTACGTCCATCGACATGTTGTCCGAGTCTTTTAGTAGGTAAATTCGAGGTTGCCGTCAACTTCCTCATGCCAGGGCAGGCCGTGCTTGCCCAACACATCTAAGAAGGGGTCCGGATTAAACTCCTCCACATTTTTTACGCCCGTGCCGCTCCATTGGCCCGTCAGCATCATCATGGCGCCCGTCATGGCCGGCACGCCGGTGGTGTAGCTCACGCCCTGCGTGCCCGTTTCTTCGTAGGCGGCCTTGTGGAAGCAGTTGTTCCAGATGTAGTAGGTGCGCTCTTTGCCATCTTTTACGCCCTTGATGCGGCAGCCAATACTGGTTTGGCCGGTATAGTTCTCGCCCAGCTCGCCGGGGTCGGGCAGCACGGCTTTGAGGAACTCCAGCGGCACAATCTCCATACCTTTGTAGTTGATGGGCTCAATGCCAGCCATGCCAATGTTCTGAATGACGCGAAGATGCGTCAGGTATTCGTCGCCAAACGTCATCCAAAAGCGGGCCCGCTTGATGCTGGGATAGTTTTTTACTAAGCTCTCCAACTCTTCGTGGTAGATGAGGTACGACTTTTTGGGGCCTATATCGGGGTAATTGATCATCATGCTGATCTCGTGGGGTTCGGTTTCCACCCACTGCCCGTTTTCGTAATAGCGGCCTTTTTGCGTAATCTCCCGGATGTTGATCTCAGGGTTGAAATTGGTGGCAAACGCTTTGCCGTGGCTGCCGGCATTGGCGTCTATGATGTCGAGGTAGTGAATTTCGTCAAAGAAGTGCTTCGCCGCCCGTGCCGTAAACACGCCTGTCACGCCGGGGTCGAAACCACAACCCAGCACTGCCAGCAGCCCTTTCTCCCGGAAGCGATCCTGGTAGGCCCATTGCCAACTGTATTCAAACTTGGCCACGTCTTTGGGCTCGTAGTTGGCCGTATCTAAGTAGTGTACGCCCGTCTCTAAGCAGGCGTCCATGATGGTGAGGTCTTGGTAAGGCAGCGCCACGTGAATGACCAACACGGGCTGATAACTGCGAATAAGCGCTACCAACTCAGGCACATTCTCTGCGTCAACGGCAGCGGTTTGGATGTTCTGATGGCCGGTGTCGCGGCGTACGGCGGCCGCAATTTCGTCGCATTTGCGCTGCGTACGGCTGGCTAACATAATACCCGAAAATACTTCAGGATGTTGGGCGCATTTGTAGGCCACCACGCGGCCGACGCCGCCGGCGCCGATGATCATTACTTTGGACATGAGCCGAAAACGTTTGATGAAAATTAAAACATGGGGCGTCGCTGTCGCATTCCGCCATACCTGCCCTTGAGCAAGCGGCGCGAAGATACGATTTTTTTCGCCTGCCTTGAGACGGAGATCGCCCGGGGGGGTAACTTTTCTTTTTGGGGGGCCGCCGGCCCGGCCTGTGGGCAGTTTACTCCGGTCGTAAGCGCATTGCTCAGGCCGGCCCGTCGCCGCGTCGTCCGCTATTATGGGCCGGCATTGCAGTTGGCCCCAACCGAAGCGCCAACTTCCGCCGGCCCATACCGCTTCCACCGCTGCCCCGACATCCCTGCCGCCACCGCCACCACCACGTCCTCGCTGTGCTCGGCCGGGTGAACTTCCACCGCTGCCCCGACATCCCTGCCGCCCCTATA
>CAYOTJ010000036.1:0-624 GCA_964406855.1 uncultured Saprospiraceae bacterium | reverse complement strand
CCCCTATACGCAGCGGGCCGCGTTGAAAGGCAAGTGTGGTCGGCCCCGCCGGCAGGCAGCCCTGAAACCTATGAAAAAACTGGCGGCGGGCCGGCCATATCGGCCAATACAGATAGCGTCAGTTTTCTTTCTTTGCGAATTTGGCGTATGCGTTTACCGATTCCCGTAACTAAGTATTGGCTCATATTGAGTAGCTGATTTTAGTGTAACGCCCAGCCTTTCAGGGTAGGTTGCCCGACAAATATAAGCGCTGTATTTTAACCTGTTTCAACCCATACGCCGGCCGGAGGGAGAATTAATGATAACTTAATAGTGGCTTAAAACAGGCTTTTTAAGCGGGCCTGTACTTTTGCTGTGCGGGCCGATTTTGGCCCTGGTTTACTCAGGTTAAACCAGCAATATGCCAGCTCAGGAAATTGACCATACCGTCTATTGGGCCGTCGGGGGGTGCCTTCCTTCATCGGGCGGCCGCTTTGGGGTTGATGGAATGGCACATAGGCGCGCCCGGCGACGATTTTGTTTGCGCCGCTGCGGAGCCGCGTGAGGGACAGCAGCGGTATGGGGGCGCTTGTAAAACTGGCGTAGCCCGCCAACAAGGCTGCGCCCCCATAATAGCGGATGGCC
>CAYOTJ010000035.1:0-13997 GCA_964406855.1 uncultured Saprospiraceae bacterium | reverse complement strand
ATATAAAGAGAGATGGCAGGCACCGACAAGAAAAAGAAAGACAGCAGTAAGATCAACATCGTCAATCGGCGGGCAGAGTACGAGTTTCACTTCCTCGACAGGATGGAGGCGGGCATCGAGTTGACGGGTACTGAGATCAAGAGCGTTCGTAAGGGGAGCGCCGACCTGCGCGACGCCTACTGTTTTTTTAAAAAAGGCGAGCTTTACGTAAAAAACCTGTACATAGCTGAGTACGACTGGGGCAACCAGTTTAACCACGAGCCTCGCAGGCTGCGCAAGCTGCTGCTACGCGGCGCGGAATTGCGCAAGATGGAGAAAAAGATCAAAGAGCGCGGCTTCACCATTGTGCCTTATCGGGTGTACCTCAACGAGCGTGGTTTTGCCAAGTTGGAAATTGCGCTGGCCCAGGGCAAGAAGACTCACGACAAGCGGGAATCGATAAAGGAGAAAGACGTTAAGCGCGATTTGGACCGCATCAAGAAGACGCGGCTCTAAAATTCATTCAGGGCGATGGCGGAGCTGTTCGACATTCTATTGCCGGAGGGGCGGGTTCGGTGCCGCTGCTGGCAAGGCGCCCCGTCGGTACTGCTGGCGCTTCACGGCTTTGGTCGTAGTAGCGAAGCCTTTGAAACAGCGGCGTTGCTGCTGAGCGAACGTTACACCATCTATGCTCCTGACCTGCCTTTTCATGGCGACACGCGGTGGATGGCTTCCGATTATGGTCGCAGGCATTTGCAGGCTATAGCTGTGGCGGTGTTGCGGCATAGCGGCGCCGCTTCTATATCGGTAATGGGGCATAGCTTGGGCGGGCGGCTGGCGCTTTCGCTGGCATTGGGGGCAGACATGGCCATAGAGCGGGTGTTTTTGTTGGCTCCCGATGGCTTAGGTGGGGCGCCATCGCGCTGGGTAGACTGGATACCGCATCGACTGCGGGTCGCTATTGCTTCGGTAGTCCTATCCTGGGATCGCCTGCCGGTATGGGCTGACCGGCTCCGCCAACGCGGCTATCTGAGCCATGCCGCTTATCGATTGCTGCTGAACTACTGGCAGCACGAGCACCAGCGCGCAGTACTATTGGCTACCTGGCTTTCACTTCCGTTATTCCCGATTCAGATGCGGCAGTTGCACTGGCGACAAATTCGGGTGCACCTCATCCTCGGGCAACGCGACCAGGTGATTGACAACCAGGGCGTGTTGCGCTTTTTTGCCGGGTATACGCATATACAAATCAACTGGGCCGATGCCGGCCATGATCTGCCTGCCCGGCCGGAAACCTGGGTATCGAACGGCATCATTTGATGCAATTGGAAAAGAGGTTATATGCGCACCCTCATCCCCAACGAAATGGACATAGCATGGATGCGATCGCGGTAGGGCCCCAAGCCGCCGTTGAAGTTGAACAGCGAATGCTGGTAGACGGTCTGGGAAAATAAGGCCCATTGCGGCGACATATACCGCTCAATGCCCGTACCTACCGTGCCGTAAAAAGTAGTATTGTCCCAGAAGTTGCCTCCTTCCAGCCAGCCTTTGACCAACCGGCGCTCTAATGAAGCCGGGATATCCGCCGCTTCGCCGCGGCCTGCTCCTTCAGAGGATGAGGGAGGAGGAAGGAAAGAGGTAGAATAGGCCGACTCGCTGGCTGTATAATAGTTGGCTTCCAGCACTAAGTTGAGCGACAGGCCTGCCATCGCATAGATACGCCATCGGTCGCGCAGCAGTACATTATAGCGGAAGTTGAGCGGAACCGTCACGGTGTTTAGCTCAAAATTGTTCAGGCCTGCGCCGAAATACCCTTCGCGCAGCGAGCCCTTGACATAAAGAACTGGAACGGGTGCGTATCGACGGGCCGTATAAATGGCGCCGCTTTCAATTTCCCAGCGGCCTCGTTCTATGCCCATTGTAATGCCGCCGTGATAGCCCAGTGCGTAGCGGTCAAGCGCCACTACGGTATCAAAGCCGATGCGGGTAGGAGGAGTAATAACCCTCAGATAGTCGGGGCCGCCAATAAAACCAATGCGCAAAAATGTTTTGCGGGCCTCTGGCTTGGGCGTAAGATTGAGCGCCATATTGCGATGAAGCGGATCAAGTACGAGGCTTGAAATCGTGGGCGTAAGCATGGGCGCATCGAGTATTGCCGCAGCCAGATTGATGGCGTCGGTAGTCGGGTAATAATCGGTGGCCAAACTCCCGCTAACGGCATGCTCTTGGGGTGTTGCACCCGACTCCTCGGGCAACGCTTCAGCTTCTACGGGGGCGTTTGTTGCGGATATGGTTATTTCTGTTGCGGTCTCTTTGGTTTGTAAGGGCTGTATGGCTGCTGCGTTAGCTTTATCGGGCGTAGCTGCGTTAGCAGGATGCGAAGCATTTGTTGACATCAAAGCCGCGGAGCGGTTTTGTTCAGGGGCCCTTGTGCCTGAAGGAGCGGTTTTGATACCTGAATTTGCAGGAATAGTGGAAGTTGGGCCCTGATGGATCAATTCGTTATCAGGGGTTGGAATTTCCCGAACGGCCAAAGGCTGTTGTTTGGGGAGGCTCAGCCCGGAGTCAGCGGATGCATTGGGGCTTTGCGAAAAAACAAACAACAGGAGTAATGCCAGGATGGACTCCGCCAATTTGCTGCTGATAACCATGCGGGTGCGGCGATACTCCAATTCTAAGCGAAGGGCTAATTGTTGCCAGGAGCGTCGTTGGTAGGGGGTGTCTACGCGCTTTAGTCGATCGCGGATAATCGCATCTATGGCTTCGGCCTCTGTTTGACGTTCCTGATCGAGCTTATGGCTCAGGGTGTCCCAACTATGGGGATCATAGGCAGGCTGTACGTTCGACAGCTTGCTGCGTATTGCATCGTCCATTCTTTGCTCAGGCCGCTCCTTCCTCATATCTCTTTGCGCTCAGCATCTCTTGTAGTTTCAAACGAGCCTTCACTAAGTTTGAACGCGAAGTGCTCTCTGTAATGTCCATCATTTCGGCAATCTCACGGTGAGAGTAGCCTTCAATGACATAAAGGTTGAAGACCGTCCGATAAGCAGGTGAAAGCTGCTGTATGGCCGCCAGGATTTCCTGCTCGGTGCATTGGCTAACGGCGTCGGCGTCGGTAGTGCTCAGGTCGTAGGCCTGTTCGATGTCTTCCGTCCGACGTCGGGTATTGCGTCGATAGTAGTCTATGGCGGTGTTGACGGTAATGCGCTTCATCCAGGCCCCCAGTGAGGTGCCGGGCTTATAGCTACCGATATGGCGGTATACCTTAATGAAGCTTTCGTGCAGGATGTCGATGGCTTCATCTTCTCCGTTGGCGTAGCGGAGGCATATAGCCATCAGGGGGCTGTAGAACTGCTCATACAACTCCCGTTGGGCCCATCGCTCCTTGTGTACGCAGGCGCGGATGAAATCCTGTTCCTCGTAGCTGCCAGATAAGACGAAATCCATGTAAGTGAAGCTTTAACCTGACCCCGCTGACGGGCGGAGCCAGGTTTACTGCTTTCAAAGATAAACGTTTTTATGCGTTTTAGCGCTGCCCGCAGCAAAAATCTTGCGGAGAATGTCTACCGTTGTACTGTTTTAATGATCGTTCCACGCGTCAGGCGGGTGGTGAGTTCCATGCCATTGAGGACGGCCATTTCCCGGTATCGATCGCTGCTAATGCCATAGGTGCGCAAGGCATCTTGCAGGGTCATGTCCTGAGCCAGCGTCTGAATTTTTATTTTCTCGGGCTGTCGATTAATTTTGGCGGCATCCGTGAGTTCCCTGAACCCTGTCATGGTGCTAAGGAAGCGCGGGCGGTTGGCTTCAAAATCGGCTTCCATTGCCAAGCCCATAAAGTGATAGATGAGGTTGTTGTAGCGGATGTAGTAGGAGATGGTGCGCACGACCTGGCGCACGGTGCGACCTTGGGCATCCTGACCTTCCTGTACGAGATCGGCGGTCATTTCGAGGGCGTCGAGGCCATTGACCCGCTGCTCGCGCTGTCCGGAGAGGGTAAGCTTGTATTGTTGCAGCGTTTGCTGGGCGGCCTCGGTGAGGGTGCTGCCTCTGGCTAAGGTGAGGGTCATGAGGGCTTTGCCATCCTCGGGCGCCATTTGCACTTGTTGAGGTGAGTTGACCACCTGCCATTGGGCGGGAGTCGGGAACTGAAATTTGAGCTCGGGGTGATAGAAGGCGTTATTTTCTACATACCCTTGCCGGGGGTCTTCACCGTAGATCAGTCCGTCAATCATGCGCAGGTAGCTATCGCGGTTTACCTGGTAGCTGCGGCCCGACTCGCGCCGTTGCCATTCGCCGGCTAATGTGCCTACATTGCGCTCTCGGTCGCCGGGGTCGGGGTGAGTGGAGAGAAAAGTAGGCAGCCGCTCGCCTTCATCGCCGCTGAGGCGGCCGAGGGTGGTGAAAAACCCTGCCATTTCGTGGGCGTCATAGTTGATCTTGGTGCTGTATTCAACGCCCAACCGGTCAGATTCGGTTTCGGCATCGCGGCCATATTTGAGCAATAGCAGCCCTATACCCTGGCTGGCTACGTCGGCAAACTGGGCCAGCTCAGGCTTGATGACAATGCCTGCTATGAGCCCGAGTTGTGCCAGCATGGTTCGGCTATACTGCCGGGCTGAGTGTCGGGCCGTTACGTGGCCGATTTCATGGCCCAGCACACCTGCGAATTGAGCTTCATTGTTGAAGTGGGCCAGGATACCCCGCGTGAAGTATACGTAGCCGCCTGGCAGGGCAAAGGCATTGACAACAGGCGAATCGAGGACCTTAAATTGATAGTTGAGGTCAGGGCGGTGAGAGATGGCCGCCATCGCTTTGCCTTTTTCGGTGATGAAGCGTTGCAGGCGCTCATCGTTGTACACGCCAAATTCAGCTAGGATTTCGGGGTCGGATTGTTGGCCCAGCGCCAGTTCCTGCCCTTCCGACATCAGGTTGAATTCTTTTTTACCTGTAACGGGGTTGCGTGAGCAACCACCCAGCAGCAGGGCGCCTGTAATGAGCCATACGGTCATGGCGGTAATCCGGACGAAGGGGATGCATACGTTTCTCATAAGACTGTTTTGGTTTCGGTAAATAGCTCATGTACACTCGGTGATGCAAATATAACAAAATAGGGACGCTACTTCATCGCAGCGTCCCTATTGTTCTACCCTTAGCGTGGGCGGAGAAAAACGAGTCGTTTTTACTGAATGCCCAGTTGTGTCTTTACCAGCGGCAAAAGGTCTTCTGTTTCTCCGGCGAAGAGGATGGCGTTGAAGACGCTGGTGTCAAATACCATGACAAACTGATTGGCTTTGGCCACGGTGGCAATCGCCGCATCTGCTTTGTCGATGATGGGCTTGAGCAACTCCTCTCGACGGGCATTGATCTGCTGCGTCATCTGCTCTTCGTAAGCTGCAATAGCCTGTTGCTGCTGTTGTAGCTCGGTTTGCTTTTGCTGTTGCTGTACGGGCGTAAGTTCGCCGTTTTGCATTAGGCGAACGGCCTCTGTATAGTCGGCCTGAAATTTAGCCGCCATTGCTTCGCCTTGGGCTGTCAACTGTTTTTGAAAGGCTTCTAAGGAGGCCTCTGCGCCTTTGGTTTCAGGCATGATGTTGAGCAGTTCGCCAAAGTTGAGGTGGCCATAACGCCCTTGCGCGCCGGCAGGCAGGGCAGCGCATAACAGGGCTATTGCAAAAAAGAAATGCTTCATACTGAAGGATTGATCAATAGATTGGCGGCAAAGATATAACCCTTTGGGCAAAAGCCAAGGCTATCCTCAATGCTGTATACTGTTTCTGACTGAAAAAACATGCCGGGGTCACATCAATGGCTCCCGCCGCCCTGTACTATTTCTGCATGAGGATTGTGCCTATAGCGTATAAATACAACGCTGAAAGCGGCCATAATCATCAGCGCGCCGGCTAACCTGAGGGCATTGGTAGGGTCGTTGCCTAACCAGGATTGATAATACATCGGAATCGTAAATGTTTCGATGAGCATAGGTAGAACGATGAACATGTTAAAGATGCCCATGTAAACCCCCGTTCGCTCGGGGGGGATGCTGCCCGCCAGCATAATATAAGGATTTCCCATCATGCTGGCCCAGCACAGGCCAATGCCGATCATGGGCACAAACAGCATACTTTCCTGCTTGATGGAAGGTATCGCAATCATACTCACGCCGCACAAAAACAAGGCTATGCCGTGTATGCCTTTGGGGCCGTAACGTCGGGCCAGCCAGGCCAAGGCAAAGGCGGATACAAACGCCACTGCATTGTAAAAAGCGCCCAGTGGGCCTACCAGTAATTCTGCTTTCCGGAAGAGAGGGCTCGTAGCGTCTACGGTGTCGTAGAGGGATTTTGACAGCCCCTTGGCAATGTACTGCCAGTAAATAAACATGGCATACCAACTAAAGAGCATCATGGGCCCCATGAGTTTCATGGTGAGGGGCATGTGCTTTATGGCTTCGCCAATTTCTGCGAAGGTGGCGCCTAATCCCCTGGGTGATTTTCTAATGGCTTCAATTTCTTCTTCCGACAAGGGGTTTTCCCGGGTCGTATAGATCGACCACATAATGGAACCCACAGAAATAACCGAACCTATAAGAAAGGCAATCAGTGTAGTAGTCGGGATATGCCCCACCTTACCGGCTTCGCTTATACCCAGCAGGTTGATGAGCAGGAAAGGGGTGAGGTAAGACAAGGTCTGCCCAAGACCTGTAAAGGCGCTTTGGGTGAGGAAGCCGATGGAATGCTGCTGCTTGTCGAGTTTGTCGCTTACAAAAGCCCGGTAGGGCTCCTGAGTGATGTTGTTAGCTGCGTCGAGAATCCAGAGAATGCTGGCGGCCATCCATACCGTACTGCTAAAGGGCATGGCCAGCAATGAAAGGCTGCATAATACGGCCCCAATCATAAAATAAGGCGTACGGCGGCCCCAGCGGCTGAGCGTTCGGTCGCTCAGCGCGCCTACAATGGGTTGCACAATGAGCCCCGTCATGGGGCCCGCCAGCCACAAGAGCGGAAGTTTGCTTTCTTCTGCGCCCAAATAGGAGTAGATGGGGCTCATATTGGCCTGCTGGAGACCAAAGCTGTATTGCAGCCCCAGAAAGCCAAAGTTCATACTGAGTATCTGAGAGAGCGTGAGTAGTTTTTTCTCTGTAGCCATGTTGTTCTGTGCTATGTTCCGATTTTTGTAAATGCGCCTTTAGCAGGGTGTTCCGTATATTTTTACACCCAAAGCCCTGTTTTCCAAATGGCGTTCGCAAAGAAAACGATAAGGCAGTATAAAAACAAAGAGCGAGGCTAAAAAGAAATACCCTGTATAACCCTTCCTGTGGTGAAAACTTCATTTAAAGGAGATAATCCTTGACCCAGACCACATTTTTATCCAATTTGGACGTACTTTTGTAGAGGACAAACCGCGCTGAGGTATCCCGGAGATTTCGTTGTCGTGAGGCTCGGGAAGCCAAGGCGCACAACAGGAACTTTTCGGGCCTTGATGCGTTTGTCATTCTATCAGTTACCAAACCGACAACCGTTTGAGCGAGATCATTTTGCAAATCGAAGAAGTCAGTCCTTTCGACCTCTTTGGTGAAAACAACGTGAAGCTTAACCTGCTGCGTGAAGCTTTTCCAGAAGTTGTGATCACCAGCCGGGGGCATCATGTAAAACTGATGGGAGAAAAGGGCGATACCCAAAAGGCCAAGGCGCGCATCGAAATGATGGTGCGCCTGCTCAAAGAACATCAGGAGTTACCCGTACAGATGGTTCAAGACCTGCTGAATGGCGAAAACCCCTTTGAATCAAAACTAAGCGCCGGGCGCAGCAATCAAACCCTCCTTTTTGGCCGGGAAGGAAAACCCATCAAAGCCAAAACCCGCAACCAGCGTTTGCTCATTGAAGCTTCCGAAAAGAACGATATCGTCTTTGCCACCGGCCCCGCCGGTACGGGTAAAACCTATACCGCCGTAGCCTTAGCCGTAAGGGCGCTGAAAAATAAGACCGTCAAAAAAATTGTACTCACCCGCCCTGCGGTAGAAGCCGGCGAGAATTTAGGTTTTTTGCCCGGCGACCTCAAAGAAAAAATTGACCCCTACCTTCGGCCGCTTTATGATGCCCTCGACGATATGATCCCCGCCGACAAACTGGCCCAGTTTATGGCTACGCGGGTCATTGAAATCGCGCCCTTAGCCTATATGCGGGGCCGTACCCTCGATAATGCCTTCATCATCCTCGACGAGGCGCAGAACTGCTCTACCATGCAGCTCAAAATGTTTCTTACCCGCCTCGGGCCTACGGCCAAATGTATCATCACCGGCGACTTGTCGCAGATCGACCTGCCCTTCCACCAAAAGTCAGGTTTGCGCAAAGCGATGGACATTTTAGAGCGCATTGAGGGCATAGCCTGCGTCACGCTGTCAACAGAAGATGTGGTGCGCCACCGATTGGTAAAAGCCATCATCAAGGCCTACGAGCGCCTCGATAAGGCCGAACGACTGCTTCAGGAAGAGCGCAATCCCAAAAATGGACATGAACGGCAACCCGATGCCGGCAAAAACATAAGGGAAGAAGAAGAATAGCGCCCGCCCTAACCGGTCCGGGTCATTGCCTCACTATTATTGCAGGAGTACATACTATGGAATACAGAATCCAAGTCAACCCAGACAAAATTGACGATTTTATTCAACTGCTTCGCACCTGGAAAAAATTGGGCATTATTGAAGACTTTCAGCTCAGCGAAGCAACCGCCGAACCATTCCCCGAAGCTTTTATTGTGCCGGAAATGTCGAGAACCCTCCTCTTTACCCCGGAAGCAGGGGATTACCCCGACCAGTATCGCGATCTGGTTGATTAAAAGCGGGTTTGTATGACGGTCTACTCCATTGCTAAAACGGGCTCCCGTAAGATTGAGGGGCGGATAGCCCTCGCAGGGTCTAAAAGTATCAGCAACCGCGTGCTCATCATTCGGGCGCTCTGCGGAACAGCCTTCCCTATTGATCGCTTAGCCAATGCACGGGATACCGAGTTGCTGGATCAACTACTCCGATCAGACGCACCCGTGCGCGATGCCGGCGCTGCCGGCACTACCTTTCGCTTTTTAACCGCCTATCTCTCTGCCCAACCTGGCGAGCAGTTGCTCACGGGTACCGAGCGCATGAAACAGCGCCCCATTGGTCCGTTAGTCGACGCCCTGCGCCAGTTAGGCGCCCGCATCCACTATGTAGAGCGAGAGGGCTACCCGCCGCTGCGCATTGGCCCTTCTGATGCTTTTGGCCTCGTCAATGAGCTTTCCATCAGCGCCGATACCAGCAGTCAATACGTCACGGCTTTGCTCTTGTTGGCGCCTACCTTGCCCTCGGGCTTGCGCCTTCACCTGGAAGGTCGCATTGTGTCGAGGCCTTACATTGCTATGACCCTCAACCTCATGCAATACTTTGGCGTGACAGCACGGTGGGAGAACAACCACATCGAGATAGCGCCGCAGAACTACCAGCCGCGCCCGTTTACGGTGGAGGCCGACTGGTCGGCTGCCAGTTATTATTACAGCTTAGCAGCCCTCAGCGACAGCGCTGACCTTCAACTCGACGGCCTCTTCGCCGATAGTGTGCAGGGCGATGCCGTTATCGTAGCTATGTACCGATCGCTGGGTGTGGAGAGCACGTTCAACGATACAGGCGTACGCCTACAAAAAAAGGCCGACGCCGTACCTCCCGGCTTGTTTGAATGGGATTTTCTGGAATGCCCCGATGTAGCCCAGACGCTGGCGGTCACTTGTGCGGGCTTGGGCGTACAAGGCTTGTTTACCGGGTTGGAGACCCTGCGCATCAAAGAAACCGACCGCATTGCCGCACTGCAAACCGAGCTCCGAAAAACGGGTGTGTCCTTAGCTGCGCTGCCGGCCAGGTTCAGTAAAAAAAGCGATAAAGCTTACTTTATTCAGCAAGGAAAGGCTACTTGGGAGGAGGCGCCCGAATTTGCCACTTACGAAGACCACCGCATGGCTATGGCCTTTGCCCCTTTTGCATTGTTGGGGCCTGTTCGCGTGGCGGAACCCGAAGTGGTAGCCAAGTCTTACCCGCTATTCTGGCAAGACCTGGCTACACTGGGTTTTGCTATTGATTGAAGTTAGCCGTCAAGGCCTATAATTTTTATCTCTACCCGCTGGTTTCTACGTCGACCCTCAGGGGTGTCGTTCGTGTCTATGGGATAGCGCTTGCCATAACCCCGGTATTGTATGCGCTCGCGGCTGATGCCTTTACCAATAAGGTAGTCGGCTACGGCTCTGGCCCGCTCGGTTGACAGGCGATCGGCATACTCCGTTTCTGCCAAACCATTGGTATGGCCCCCAATTTCCACCACTACATCCGGGTTCGCCTCTAAGAAGCGGTAGATGTTGTCGAGAATCGGATACGATTGCGGCTTGATGCTGGCGATATCCGTCTGGAACTGCAAGTTCTCTATCCTGATCTTTTGCCCCGCCCGCATGTCTTCGCGGCGCACACCGGCCAGGTTAGACTCTGCACGCGCCGGCGCCGGCGTAGGCGTAGTGGCAGGCGGGCGCTGCGGCTGGGGCGAGCGCGGTTGAGTCGACTGCTGAGGATTCTGGGGCCGGGTGGGCGTAGTCGGCGGCGGCGTCGATACCAAAGGCGCCGGCGGACGAGGGTCTTCGGCCACATTGGTCGAACACGGAATGGGCGTGAGGGCAGAAGCGTTATCGATCAAGATGTTGCCGTTGTACGGAAACAGCGTCGGCGTCTGGTAAAATGCCTCAAACAGGATGTGCGTATAGGCGGCCTGCGGCTTCATCTTGAAGTTGAACTCCAACCAGCGATAGTTGATGATCAGATCGCTTTCGGCCAGCAAGTAAGCTTTGTCACAGGGGCTGAAACCTCCATAAATGCGCAACTTGGCCGGCGTGTTGTAGTTAGCCGACTCGTTGGTGATCCGGCTTTGGCTGAGGTACATTTCCGAACGGGCTAAGTTGATGCTAAACTTGTAGCACTGTCCTTTTACCATGGGTTTGCTCAGGCGCTGCCCCACCGACTCCCAGGTGTCGTTGTCGCGAACCACTAAACCTAAGTAGGTGGCGCCGTGAAAAGCCGGCTTGGAAACGCTGAAGGTAATGTCCGGTTGAATGTCGGGCGGCGATTCGCTGGGAAAACCGCAATCGGTCCATTCACGCGGGGGATGGCTGTGGCGAGGCAAATCTTCAAAGGAGGGATTGGCTAAAGTGATCGTACCGTCCTGTGCAAGCAGCGGCGCCGTGAGAATGGCAAGGAGCACACCACCCACCAGTACTCGCCCAAAAACCTGCATCATAAGAATGATTCGTTTTAGTATAAAATGAGTAGCGCCCGGAACACCGGTCGCCGTTTGGTATAGACTTAACGTAGAATATGGGCGGTTTTGTTTTACAAAAGGCCATAAAAGCCTTAGGGGCAGGGCAAAAACAACATCGGGCGGCGCCGGCGGGGCTTATATCGCCGCGCCGCCCCCTTTGATCTTTTTATTTGAACGCATTCAGGCCCGTAACTTCCATGCCTGTAATCAGGAGGTGGATGTCGTGAGTGCCTTCATAGGTGATCACCGACTCTAAATTCATCATGTGGCGCATGATGGGATATTCGTTGGTGATGCCCATGCCGCCGTGTATCTGCCGCGCTTCGCGGGCGATCTCCAAAGCCATGTTCACGTTGTTGCGCTTGGCCATGCTGATCTGAGCCGGCGTGGCTTTGCCTTCATTGGCCAAGGTACCCAATCGCCAGGCCAGCAGTTGCGCCTTGGTGATCTCGGTGAGCATTTCAGCCAACTTCTTCTGCGTGAGCTGAAAGCCGCCCAGCGGCCGGCCAAACTGCTCGCGCTCAAGGCTGTAGCGCAGGGCGGAATCGTAGCAGTCGAGGGCCGCGCCAATGGCGCCCCAGGCAATGCCATAGCGTGCTTTGCTCAGGCAGCCCAGCGGGCCTTTGAGGCCCTCTACATTGGGCAGCAGGTTGGCTTTGGGCACCCGCACATCTTCAAACACGAGCTCGCCTGTGACGCTGGCGCGCAACGACCATTTGCCGTGTATCTCCGGCGTGCTGAAGCCCGGCATGTCGCGTTCTACGATAACGCCGCGAATTTTTCCGCTTTCGTCTTTGGCCCATACCACCGCGATGTCAGACACGGGCGAGTTGGTGATCCACATCTTGGCGCCATTGAGGATGTAGGCATCCCCGTCGTCTTTGATGTTGGTGGTCATGCCGCCGGGGTTCGAGCCGTGGTCGGGCTCGGTAAGGCCGAAGCAGCCTATAAACTCGCCGCTGCCCAGTTTAGGCAGGTACTTGCGGCGCTGCTCTTCGGAGCCATACTTATAGATGGGGTACATCACCAGAGAGCCCTGTACCGAAGCCATCGAGCGGATGCCGCTGTCGCCCCGCTCCAACTCCTGCATGATGATGCCATAGGCGATCTCATCCATACCGCCGCCGCCGTATTCGGCGGGTAGGCTGGGGCCAAAAGCGCCAACTTCGGCCAGCCCCTTAAACAAGTGCGTAGGGCATTGGCCGCGCTCGGCATATTCTTCGATGATGGGCGAAACCTCCTGCTTTACCCAGTCGCGCACAGCCGCGCGCGCCATGCGGTGGTCTTCGCTCAGCAGATCATCCACCATGTAGTGATCGTGATATTGGAAGCGGTCTTCCCGGGCTCGCTTTTGGATGCTCGGCGCGGGCGTGCCGTTGTCGTTACCCAAATACATCGGTTATAAAATTTTATTGGTTAGGAACCTCAGTTTTATCGTCGTCTTTTGACGCCGCAAAGCTACGCATATTACGCACATTGTCAATGAAAATTAAGCGTTCCGTTGCCGGGCGATAGTTCTTTGGCCAAAGGCCGCCGGCCTGCTCTTTTCTCCTGACAATCACTCCTTAGGGTATATTTCCTCCGGTGGAACCTGCCCCATAGGCACGGCCGAAGTATCGCCAAAAGGCAGGGCCTCGAAAGGAAACGCGTCGGTAAGCATTTTGCGGTAGGCTAAATGCACCCGTTGCACCTGCACGCCCAAGCTTTGCACTACGTTGTTCATGGCCTGGTTGTGCCCCCGGATGGTAGCCAGCAGCAACTGGTCGTACTTCCTGGGGTTGGCGTTGTTGTCGAGGTTATACAAATGCTCTACGATGCAGGCAAACAGCCCCCGTCGTTGCCATTCGGGCACAATGCCAAAGGCGATGCCCTTCACCTTTTGTGGCCGCAAAAACCACTTGCGCCATAAGAACACCGGCAGGCTGCGCCAGTTGAGCCGCCCCTGAGCCCCCCGCAAAAACTCGTTGATCTCGGGCATCAGTGCGCAAAAGCCCACGGGTTTGCCCCCGGCAAAGGCAAAACACACCAGTCGGGGGTCCATTACGGGCTTCATCTGTTGGAATACGCGCTCTACCTGAACTGCTTCCAGCGGCTTGAAGTAAGGGAAATCGCGGAAGGCGTCGTTGTATACCTCCACAAAGTAACCCGCAAACACATCCAACCGCTTAGGGTCGATGGGCAGGGTAGTCACCCCATAGCGCTCGCGTATTTTAGCCGACATGCTAAAGAGCCGGTCGAAGTCGAAGTCGGTCACCCGGCCGTTGTAGGTATACACCTGCTCTTGCGGCTGGTAGCCGCGGCTTTCAAAGAAGCCCACATAGTAGTGCGGATTGTAATTCTCCTGATACACCGGCAGGTACCAGCCCTTGGTAAGCAGCCCCCAAAAGCGGTCGCGCTCCCCAAAGTTCACCGGGCCGTCTATGGCTTCCATGCCCCGCTCCCGCAGGTAGCCTTCGGCCGTATCAAACAGCACGGTAGCTGCCGCTTCATCGTTCACACACTCAAAAAAGCCGATGCTGCCAATCGGGAAAGCCCGCGTTGCATTGCGCTTGGCATCGATAAAGGCGGCTATGCGGCCTATCGGGCGGCCCGCCTCATTGCGCAACACCCACAGCCGCGCCTCTCCGCCCTGTGCAAAAGCTTTGTTATTGTGGGGGTTAAAGGTCTTTTCAATATCGGAGCGCAGAGGCGCCACCC